>NZ_JALHPM010000175.1:0-13233 GCF_022842525.1 Luteitalea sp. | reverse complement strand
GTCAAGCTGGGCCATGACGGCGGGTGCGCTCAGACGCGGCCATCCCAGGCGATGGGCATCCACTCGCGCAGGCTGTTGACCAGCCACAGGCGCGACGCCCGCGGCAGGTCGGACACCAACACCACACGCTCTTCGATCGCGCCACGCGCGAGCAGGTCGGCGCGGAACACCCCCGGCAGCAATCCACTCGCGATGGGCGGCGTGACCCGCACGCCATCGAGTTCGACGACGAGATTGGCGATCGTACCCTCGGTCAGTTCGCCCCTGGCATTCCACAGCAGCACATCGTCGACGTCGGGCCGCGCGGCGCGCGCCTCGTCGTAGACCTCGCGGCGCGTCGTCTTGTTGAAGAGCAGCGGACTGCGGGTGTCGACCGGCGTCGGGGCGAGCGCGACCCTCCGGACCCTCGCCGGGTCTTCGCGGACGAACGCCACCGCCTCGGCCTGGACGACGCCAGTGCGATCGAGTTGGAGACGAGCGCGCCAGGTGCCGTCGATGTACGCGGCCGCCAGGCCATCGAGCACCGCCTCGACGCGGGCGCGTGGCGCCGGCCATCCGAACAGTCCCGCCGAGTCCAGCAACCGCGCGACGTGGGCGTCACGCCGCACGTACTGCCCGTCTTCGAGGCGGAGCGTCTCGAACAACGCCGCATCCTCGGGCACCGCCGGGGGCCGCACGACGCGCGCCTTGGCGAGGCACTCCGCCCATTCGTCGGCGGCCGTCGAATCGGCGGTGATGCCGGCGCCGACGTTGAACGTGGCGATGCCCGTGGTGCGATCGAGGACGACGGTCCGGATCGGCACGCTGGCGAGCAGGTTCCCCCCGGGGCGCAGCAGGCAGATGGTCCCCGTGTACAGCCCACGCGGCGACGACTCCAGGTCGGCGATGACCTCCATCGTCCGGACCTTCGGGGCACCGGTGATCGATCCGCAGGGAAACGTGGCACACAGCAGGTCCCAGAGGGAGAGTCCGGGACGCAGGGCGGCGTCGATCCGCGACGTCAGCTGCCACACCGTGGGATAGCGCTCCAGTGCGCAGAGATCGGCGACCTGGACCGACCCGGTGACGGCGACGCGCCCGATGTCGTTGCGCAGCAGGTCCACGATCATCACGTTCTCGGCGCGGGCCTTCTCGCTGCGGACCAGGGTCTGTGCCAGCCGATCGTCTTCGGCGTGCCACCGGCCTCGCCGGATGGTGCCCTTCATCGGACGAGCGCGGAGACGATCGCCGGTGCGCTCGAGGAACAGCTCCGGCGACAGGCTCATGACGAGGGTCGAACCCAGGTCGATGCAGGCCGGAAACGGGACCATCGCCTGACGGGCGCACGCCTCGAACCAGGCCCAGGGTTCGTGCACGAACGGCGCATGGAGCGGAAACGTGTAATTGACCTGATACGTGTCGCCGGCGGCGATATGGTCGAGCACACGAGCGATGTCGCGGGCGAATCGAGCCTCGTCGAGACCCGGGGCCCAGGGGACGCCTGCGGCAGACGTGTGGCCCGGCCCATCGGTCCGGAGCCGCGACTCGGCCGGCATCGACGGCGCCGCGTAGGCCGCCGCCCACGCCAGGGGCAGCGACGGGCTCGCGGGGCGTACCCGCAGGGCCTCATCAAAGGCGGGCGCCGCCTCGTAGGCGAGCAGCAGCACCGCCCATCGTCCGGCGCGGGAGACCTCATCGGCCCACGTCACGACCGCCCGGACATCCGACGGCGTCCACGCCTCTCGCACGTCGAGCGGTGCGGCCAGTTCGACCCGCCAGGCGTCCTCCGGTCCCCCTGTCCCGAACGAGGCGCGACCGCGCGTCTGCATGGCTTCCGACGATAGCGCACGCGCCGCGCCGCCGGTCTGGTCCCGACAGGGCCGCGGTCACGCATGGAGATCCCGACGATGCACGACATGCACGAGTGCCCACCCTGCGACGCCATGGATAGCACTATGTTTTACAAAGCGTGACATGGATATTGACGAAGGCACACGCGCTCCGTACGCTCTGAACGGTTCTACTTTGCAGCCCTGCTGCCGCTGGAGATGCCGTGAACGTCCGTGCCCTGCCCTTCATCGTGTTGTCAGCCGTCGCCCTCGCGGCGATGCTCCCCCGCACCAGCCCAGCCGTCCCGACCGGCGGCCCCTGGGCCTCCGGCGACGTCGCCTGGATGCTCACGGCGACGGGCCTGGTGCTGCTCATGACCCCCGGCCTGTCGTTCTTCTACGGGGGCATGGTCCGCTTCAAGAACGTCGTGTCGACGATGCTGCAGAGCTTCGTGGCGCTGGGCGTGATCAGCCTGCTGTGGGTCGTCGTCGGGTTCAGCCTGGCGTTCGGCGACAGTCTGGGCGGCCTGGTCGGCAACCCGGTCACGTTCTTCATGCTCGACGGGGTGGGGGCGGCGACGCACCCCGACCTGTCCCCGACCATCCCGCTCCTGCTGTTCGCGCTGTTCCAGCTGAAGTTCGCCATCATCACGCCGGCGCTGATCACCGGTGCCTTCGCCGAGCGCGTGCGGTTCTCGAGCTACCTGCTCTTCATGGTGCTCTTCAGCGTCTTCATCTACTCCCCGCTGGCGCACATGACGTGGCATCCCCAGGGACTGCTGCGGCAGATGGGCGTGCTCGACTTCGCCGGGGGCACCGTGGTCCACATGTCGGCGGGCCTGGCCGCGCTGGCGGGCGCCCTCGTGCTGGGTCGACGCCAGAGCCACGTCGCCAACGAGCCGCATGAACCGGCCAACATCCCGTACGTGCTGCTCGGCACGGGCATGCTGTGGTTCGGCTGGTTCGGCTTCAATGCCGGCTCGGCGCTGGCGGCCAACGACGCCGCCGTGCTCGCGTTCGCGACGACCAACACCGCGTCGGCGGCGGCCATGCTGGGCTGGGTGTTCTTCGACATGGTGCGGGGCCGCAAGCCCTCGGCCATGGGTGCCTGCATCGGCGCCGTGGTCGGCCTGGTCGCCATCACCCCCGCCGCCGGCTTCGTCACCGTGCGGCACAGCATCGCCATCGGCCTGCTGGCGAGCATCGCCAGCAATCTGGCCGTCCACTGGCGCTCGAAGACCACCCTGGACGACACGCTCGACGTCTTCCCCTGCCATGGGGTCGGCGGCATGGTCGGGATGCTGCTGACCGGCGTGTTCGCCAAGGACGTCGGCCTCGTCTACGGCTCCTGGAAGACCTTCGGCGCGCACCTGATCGCCCTCGTGGTCGTGTCGGCCTTCGCCTTCATCGGCTCGTGGCTGCTCTACCGCATCGTCGACACGCTGTGGCCGATGCGCGTGTCCCCCGACGCGGAAATCGATGGGCTCGACCTCAGCCAGCACGGCGAGGTCGCCGCCACCTTCGACACCCCGAGCGGGACGCCGTCCCTGCTCGAAGACGTGGCCTGAGTCCGGTTCCCAGCAGGGCCATCATTCCGCTTCCGGCGGGTCCCGCCGAAGCCTGACGCCTCCGATCCGCGGGCACCGGATCGGGGGCCTTTTTCTGCCAGGGCCTTCTCCCTTCGGCCTTCTCCCTTCGGCATTGGGCCTTTGGCATTGGGCCTTCGGCATTCGGCATTCGGCATTCAAGCGATAATGCCGTGTGCTTCTCGATCGGTGGCACCGCCCGCTCGGCCACCTCCGCATCTCGGTCACCGACCGGTGCAATCTGCGCTGCGCCTACTGCATGCCGGAGCCGGACTACGTCTGGCTGCCGAAGACCACCCTGCTGACCTTCGAGGAGTTGACGCGCGTCACTGCCATCTTCACGCGGCTGGGCGTGCGGCACGTGCGGCTCACCGGTGGCGAGCCGTTGCTGCGCGCGCAGGTCACCGACCTCACGTCCCGGCTGGCAGGCCTCGGCGTCCTCGACGACCTGGCGATGACCACCAACGGCGTGCTGCTGGCCTCGCAGGCGCGCCTGTTGCGTGACGCCGGCCTGCGCCGGATCACCGTCAGTCTCGACACGCTGCACCGGGATCGCTTCGCAGCGCTGACGCGCCGCGATCACCTTGCCGAGGTCCTGGCCGGCATCGCCGCTGCGCGCGAGGCGTTCGGGACGCTCAAGCTCGACACCGTGCTGATGCGCGGTGTCAACGACGACGAACTGGAGGCCCTGGTGACGTTCGCGGGCCGCCAGGACGCCGAGATCCGCTTCATCGAATACATGGACGTCCCGGGAGCGACGCACTGGGACGCCTCGAAGGTGGTGTCGCGACAGGAGATCGTGCGCCGGCTCTCGCACGCCTTCGGTGACGTCGAGGCCCTGCCGGCCGAGGGACCGGCGCCGGCGTCACGCTATCGGTTGCCCTCGGGCCAGATCGTGGGCGTGATTGCGTCGACCACGACGCCCTTCTGCTCGACCTGCGACCGCATCCGCCTGACCGCCGACGGGCACCTCTTCTCGTGCCTGTACGCGACGCGCGGCCTCGACATCCGGGCGCCGCTGCGCGCCGGTGCGAGCGACGAGGCGCTGGCCGATCTCATCGCCGCCACCTGGCAGCAGCGCGCCGATCGCGGCGCCGAGGCCAGGCTCGCGGCGCCCGACCGCAGCGCGTTCATCGCCGTCGAGGATCTGCGCCGCGCCCCGCAGCTCGAGATGCACACGCGCGGCGGCTAGCGACGTTCAGGCGCGACGCGTCACGACGTGCTCGCTGATCAGCGTGCCATCGAGCCGCGACAGCCGCGCCGTGAGCTGCTGACGGTCGGCGTCCAGACGGATCAACGTGGCGGCATCAGGCTGCGGCCCGCCACCAGTGAGCTGCCCGAACGGTCGCGTGGCGTCGGGCGGCAGCCAGGCGTGGCGATGCGTGTGGCCCGTCACCATCAGGTCCACGCCGCCGCGCACCAGGTGATCGTGCCACTTGGCGCGGGCGTCCGCCCCGCCATGGAATCGCACGGGCGTGGCGCCATACAGCGGGATGTGGACGACCACCACCCGGAAGGGCGCGCCCTTCACCTCCGGCCGCTGCAGCGCCTCGGCCAGCCACGCCGCCTGTCGCGTGCGGTAGGCATCGAAGGTCCCCAACCCCGCATACACCGGCGCGTCGTCCGGCTTGTCCTCGCCGGTGTCGAGCACGAGGAACGCCACGGGGCCCTGCCGCACCGTGTAGTAGTGCTGGCCACTCGGCGTATCGAGCACGCGGCCGAGGGCCCGCGCCTCCGGGCCGCGCACATCGTGGTTGCCGCGCGCGAAGCACACGGGTCGCGATGCCGCGTAGGCCATGCCTGCCGGGTAGAGCAACTGCTCGGCCAGCTGCTGTTCGGTGGCGATGTCGTTGAACATGTCGCCGTTCCAGAACAGCAGATCGCCGGGCGACTCGGCCAGCTGCGTGAACAGCCGCCTCAGGGTCTCCGGCTGCTCGTGCGTGTCGTTGATGATGGCCGCCTGCATGCGGCCGGCAGCACCGCCATCCGGCGTCACGAAACTGTACGTGCGGCTCTCGTAGGGACGTCCGCGCCGGATGTCGTAGGCGCCCAGGAACGCGATGGGCACGCTCACCGTGCGGTAGTGATACCGCGTCCCCGGCGTCAGGCCGTCGAGGCGCACGCGCTGCACGCGCGCATCGAGCGGACGCAGGCCGTCCTCGTCGCCGGAGGCCACCGATCCGAGCGCCTCGGTCTCGCCGTACTCCACCCAACCGGTGCTGGTGTCGTTGACGGCCCAGGCGACCGACACGGCGGTGGCCGACAGCGCCTGCACGACCGGGGCGCCGAGCACGCGGAAATCCTGCGGCGCGCGGACGATCCCGTCTGCGCGCGCGAGCGCGGCAGGCGCCATCGCCGCCGTGAGCGCCGCCGGGCCCGTCCGTAACCAGTCGCGGCGTGACAGCTCGCTCATGACCGCTCCTGCAACGTGAGGGTCCGGATGTCGCTGACCGTCCGCCAACTCGCGATGCCGAGCGGACGACAGGGCATCATCTCGAGGCGCACGTCCACCTGGCGGCCGGCCAGCACGGCCTCGGCCTCGACCTTGTCGTCGATCAGCCCGTGGATGCGGGTCGGTGTGACGTCCACCGCGACCCGGTACCACCGGTGGTCGACGAAGGGCACGGTGTGGCTCGTCTCGTTCTCGGAGGCATCGAGGCCATCGAGACTGGAGAAGCCGACCACGGTGCCGCCCCAGCCACCGACGACGAACGTGCAGTGACTGCCCGCGACGGGGACCGTGACGGCACAGAAGAAGTCCGAGCCGTCCACACGCCTCGCCTCCATCTGGACGCGGAAGCTGGGCCCGGGCACCTTCCCGGTCCACACGACCCCCGTCAGGTCGTTGCCCCGATCGAGCCGGATGGCGCCGTCGACGATCGAGACCTCGCCTTCCCCGCCGAAGGACACCGGCTTCCAGGCGCCGAGCGTCTTGCCGTCGAAGAGCGTCACGGGCGCCGATGCCGCGACCTGCCGGGCCGCCGCCGGCAGCATCCAGGGGCTCGTGGCGAGCAGCGCAAGCGCGGCGCGTCGTGAGGGCCGAGGCGCCGAGCTGTTCAGCCGGAGCGCCGGAGTCGTTGAAGCATGAGAGCGAGGCACGATCGCCTCAAGCCTACAGGGAGTTCAGCGCGTGAAGAAGCTTGTCATCGGGTGTGGCCTGGCCCTGGTGTTGTTCGCCATCGCCGGAAGCGTCGGGTTCTACTATTTCGTCTATCGTCCCGCCCAGGCCTTCCTGGCCTCGGTGAGCCAGATCGGCGAACTCGCCGAACTCGACGCCAAGGTCACCAACACGCAGGCGTTCACGGCCCCGGCCGACGACACCCTCAGCGAGGCGCAGGTCCGACGCTTCGTCGCCGTGCAGGAAGGGCTGCACGCGCGGATGGGCACCCGGGCGACCGAACTGCAGGCCAAGTACAAGGCCATCGACGAGCGCCAGGACTCCAGCGTCGCGATCACCGAGGTGGTCGGCGCCTATCGCGACCTGCTCGGCATCATCTCCGAGGCGAAGGTGGCGCAGATCGAGGCCCTCAACGCCCAGAGCTTCTCGCTGGACGAGTACACCTGGGTCAAGACGCGGTTCTACGAGGCCGCCGGGGTCTCGGTCACCGGCATCGACTTCCGGGAGGTGGCCAGCAAGGTGAAGGACGGCAACATCG
Source organism: Luteitalea sp. (assembly GCF_022842525.1). NCBI lineage: Bacteria > Pseudomonadati > Acidobacteriota > Vicinamibacteria > Vicinamibacterales > Vicinamibacteraceae > Luteitalea > Luteitalea sp. Next base: position 6,183 of record NZ_JALHPM010000175.1, on the reverse strand, counting down.
GCGCGCTGCAGGAGATGGTCACCAACGCCAGCGAGGCCGCCTCCGGGGCGCAGACCACCGATACGCCCGAGCTCGGCATCCCCGAGGCCAACAAGGCCCTGGTGGCGCCGTTCAAGGACAAGGTGTCGACCTGGATGGTGTACGGCGCGTTCGGACTCTGAGCCCGCGCCGCAGAGGACAGGGCCGTCTCGTGGAGGCGGCCCTGCTCGACGCTAGTGCGCGGCGTGCGGGACGTCGAGGCCCAGCCGCTCCACGAGCTGCTCGACCTCGAAGCGCAGGAACGCGAAGGACGGGACGACGAACAGCACCGACTGCATCCGACACGGGTCGTAGTCGGTGGCCATCACCTCGTCGGTCTTCCACCGACGCCGGTCCACATCGTCGGACAGCGCGAAGGGGATCTCGCCGGTGGACGACAGCAGGCCGGCGCCGTACACCCGCGTCTGCCCCTCTTCCTGAATCAGGCCGAACTCGACGCTGAACCAGCTCAATCGCTTCAGCGCCAGCACCTGCTCGCCGGTCGTCGCCGCCATGGCCGCCTGCCCGAGGCGCGTGAGCAGCGCGGCGTAGTCGTGATGCATGAGTGGCGGCACGTGGCCGAGACAGTCGTGGATCATGTCCGGCTCCGGCGTGAACTCCGGATGGGACCCGTGGCGCAGGAACTGGGTCACCGGGAAGCCGCGTTCCGCGATGTAGCCGTAGAAGGTGCGGAACGGGATCGGCCCCTCGGCGGGCACCAGGCGCATGCCGGTCTCGCGCTCGAGCCGTGCGCTGAGCGCGCTGATCTGCGGGATGGCGTCTCGACCGATGCCCAGCGCGCGCCGGGCGTCGAGGTAGATGCGACTGGCGTGCGCGGCGTGCAGGTCGTCCAGGCGCGACATCACGTCGCGCCAGATCCGGGTCTCGTCCGCGGTGTACTCGATCACTGGTGGACCGAGCCGGGCCAACCGGTGGCGACGGCAGAGATCGAAGAGATCGCCGCGACGCTGGACGTAGCCCGCATCGCCGAGCCCCGGGTGGCCGGGCTCGAGTTCGAGGTGGTCGGCATCGGGCGGGGCCAGCATCAGATCGGCGGCAATCTCGACCCCGTATTCGACGATGGTGGGTGGCTTCATGCGAGCACCGGCTCCTAGCGCGACATTAGCGTCTCTAATGTTTTCAGAAGAGACGGCGCCAGCATAGCGCGCCGATCCCCCGCGCGCAACCGGTGCCCCTCCCTACCGCCCCGCCCCCTCCCGCTTCTCCCAGCCCTCCGCGAAGAGATTGAAATGCGTCGCGCCCACCGGGTGCGCCGCACACACGGCCTCGTCGAGTTCGACGCCGAGCCCGGGCGCGGTCGGCAAGGCGAAGTAGCCGTCCACGACCGGCGGGCAGCCGGGTGCGGTGTCCCGCACCCACGGGTCGGCGAAGTCGTTGAAGTACTCCTGCACGCGGAAGTTCGTGGTGCACGCCGCGAGGTGCAGATTGGCCGCCGTCGAGATCTGGCCGCCGACGTTGTGCGGGGCGACGGTCACGTAGTGCACGTCGGCCTGTGCCGCCAGTTTCTTGCTCTCGAGCAGGCCACCGATGTGACTGACGTCGAACTGGATGACGTCGGCCGCCCGCAGTTCGAACAGTTCGCGGAACTCGTGGCGCGCGTGGATGCGCTCCCCCGTGGCGATCGTCACGCCAGGCAGTTGCTCACGCACGCTGCGCAGCGCGGCCAGGTTCTCCGGCGGCACCGGCTCCTCGATCCAGCCCAGACCGAAGGGCTCGAGCAGCTTGACGATCTGCACGGCCTGCACCGGCGAGAACCGCCCGTGCATCTCGAGGAGGATCTCCACGTCGGGCCCGACGGCGTCACGCACGGCCTCGACCAGCGCCACGACGCGTCGGCGCTCCGCGGCATCGATCTCGTAGTAGCCGGGGCCGAACGGGTCGAACTTCAGGGCCGTGTAGCCCCGCGCAGCCACGACACGGGCCGCGGCGTGAAACTGCTCGGGCGTGCGCTCGACGCGATACCAGCCATTGGCGTAGGCACGGATTCGGTCGCGGACCTGACCGCCGAGCAGCCGATAGACCGGCTGCTGCAGCGCCTTGCCGACGATGTCCCAGCAGGCCATCTCGAAGATCGCGATGCCTGAGCTCATGATTTCGCCCGGACGCGAGTAGTCGTCGCGCCGCATCCGCATCACCAGCGACTCGATGTCGAACGGATCGCGGCCGATGATGTGACGCGTGGCGGCCTGGGCATAGGCCTCGAGCGCGTGCGGATGGTTCGGGATGCGCGACTCACCGAGCCCGGTCAGGCCCGTGTCGGTGTGGACGCGGCAGATGGTGAAGTTCCGCCACTCGGTGCCGACCAGGAAGGTCTCGACATGGGTGATGCGCATGACTAGGCGACCTCCACAGGAATACCCGGCGCATCGGCTGTGCCGACAGGAGACATGATCGGCGCGGCGCTCGCGTCGCTGCTGGTCGCGGCCCGCGTCTGGCGCTGCAACAGCGCGAGGCCGAGTTCGGCGCGGCGCACGCGCTCGCGCGCCATCAGGACGGCGACGTGCTCGAGGTGCAGACCCGATGGGTAGATGTCGGGGGCATTGCGCAGCCCGAACTTCACGTACACCGGGGCGACGGCCTCGATGAGCGCCGGGATCTCGTAGTGCCGCACGAAGCCCCCGAAGCCGTCGGGGACCTCGACGTAGACGTCGAGGGGCACGTCGCAGTGCTGCCGAATCGCGGCCAGATGCGCCAGCGAGAGGTCGGTCGGCACGTTGATCGTGGTCGCGCCCTCGTCGGCCAGCACGGCCACGGCCAACGGATTGGCCGCCGCGAGCTGCACGCTGATCTTGATGATCAACGTCGACGGCAGATGTCCGGCCTGCTTCGCCACGTCGAGCAGCCGCAGCAGCCCCATGTCGGCCACCAGCACGCTGCGCACGCCCAGGGCCACCGCGCGCAGCACATCGTCCAGCGCGTGACGCACCTGGTCCTGGCCGCGGAGCTGCGCGCCGAGCGTGCGCCCCGCCGGCGACACGATGGAGGCGCCTGTGTCCCACGCCGCCCGCGGGCCGACGAACAGGGACAGCTCCAGGCGCGCCTCGCGGCACATGCCGCACATCTCGCCGATCTCGGCATCGGTCAGCAGCATGATGCCGGAGCCCTGCGACACGCGATGAATCGGCACGTCGCGACCGCGCGCCTCCTCGATCACGGCCGCCAGGACGCGGGGACCTTCGACACTCGGAATCTCGACACGGTACTGACCGCCATCGGGGAAGCGATGTGGCGACGGTGGCAGGTCGTGCGCATCGCCCGTCGGCAGATCGAGTGCGGCGAGCAGGCGGGCGGCGGGTGACGGCGGTAGTGGCATGCGGATCACGCTCGGGGATCGAGGAGCACCTTGATGGCCGGTTCGCGTCGCGACTCGAGCAGCGCCAGGGCGTGCGGAGCCGCCGACAGGGCGAGCCGATGAGTGATGAGTGGCGACGGGTCGATCACGCCGTCGTCGATGAGGCGCACCGCACGCGCGAACACCGCCGACGGATAGGCGAAGATGGCCTCGACGCGCGCGTCACGGAACACCAGGGCGTCGAAGTTGCCAGGCGTGGTGCGATCGGCGCCCGCGATGCCGAGGATCGTCAGACGCCCCCCGCGGGCGAGAATCTCGGTGGCCGCCGCCTGCGCGAGCGGGTGCCCGGCCGACTCGATCACCACGTCGGCGCCACCGCCCAGGACCTCGCGCACGGCCGCGGCCAGCGCAGACGCCGGCGCACAGACGATGTCGGTGGCACCGAGCGCCCGCGCGGCATCGAAGGTCGTCTCGCGAACATCCGCGACGATCAGCTGCGCCGGTCCGCACGCGGCGGCGCAGGCCACGGCGAGCAGGCCGATGGGTCCCGCGCCGACCACCACGACGCGATCGGCGGCCGTGATGGCGCTGCGCTCCACCGCGTGCAGGGCGCAGGCCGTCGGCTCGGACAGGGCGGCCAGATCCGAGCTGACCCGGTGGACCCTGTGACAGAGGTCGGCCCGAGCCGCCACGTACTCGCGGTAGCCGCCATCACGGGTGAAGCCGTACTCGTCGTAGTGCTGACACAACTGCGTCCGACCGGCGCGACACGCGGGACACGTGCGGCAGAAGTGATGACCCTCGACGACGACGCGAGTGCCGGCCGGGAGGTGGGGATGGGCGACGTCGTCGACGGCGATCACACCGGCCCACTCGTGTCCGGGCACGACGGGAAAGCGGCAGAACGCGGCGTCGCGCGTCCCTCGCACCAGTTCCAGGTCGGAGCCACAGATGCCGACGGCCTCGACGCGGACGAGGACCTCGCCGGGGCCGGGCACGGGGACGGAAACGTCGACGAGGTGCGCCTCACCGGGCCGCTCCACGCGAAAGGCACGCATGGAGCGGCATTATCGTCGAGTCGTGACCTTCAGCGCGAGAGCGGTGGCGCCGGGCCGTCGTAGAGCTGCTCGCCGGCGCGAATGGCCACCTTCAGCACGTTCTGCGGCGGCGTCGTCGGGCAACTCGTGTACGGGTTGTAGGCACAGGGCGGGTTGTAGGCCTTGTTGAAGTCGATCACGTAGCGACCGTCGCCGGTGGGCTCGGCGAATGCGTAACGGGTGCCGTACGTCTCGCGGCCGACCGTCGCGTCGCGGAAGATCAGCAGCAGGCGCCCTCGCGTGCCCGTGAACGCCATCAGGCGCGTCTTGCGCCCCTCCCAGCGGAACTCGACGTGCCCGGGCGAACGATACGGCTCGTCGTCGCCGAGGATGTTGCGCACGTCCACCGTGCGCGGCTCCTCGAACGGCGCCAGGGTCGCCGTCACGCGGGCGGTGTCGACCAGCGGGAACCAGCGCGGCCCCTGGAAGCCGGTCCGGATCGGAGAGTCCGGGTCGCGCACGCGCAGCGCCAGTCGGCTGCCGCTCTCGTGCAGATGGATCTCGATGGCGCCTATCCGCACCTTGTCGGGCACCGGCGCGGCCTGCCCTGGCGTGGCCCGCTCGGCCGGTGTCAGCACGACCTCGCCCTCGATGGCCTGGCCGTTGAGCCGCGCCTGGACGCCCGGTGCCAGTCGCAGCGTGGCCGACCGTCCGGCGACGACCAGCGTGCCGACCTGCGCCGGGGCACGGCCAGCGGGCAGCGGCACGGTGGCCTCGGGGGCACTCCCCAGGGTGTGCTCGCCGTCGGGCAGCAGGGTCAGCCCGGCCACGCTGAGCCAGCCGTACTCCTCGCGCAGCGTCTGCTCGTAGGCCTGTCGCCAGTCCTGCGGCGACGACGGGTTGGTCGGGGGCTCGGCCCCCTGCCCGAATGCGGGGGCGGCCAGGACCAGCAGGGCGAGCACCGCGGCGAGCGTCGGCACCGGCCCGCGGGACGAGAAGGTCGGGCTCATGTGGAGGCGACGGTAGCGCGGCACCCCGCACGACCGCAAGCGCGTCGACTGTTCGTCTGGCGGCATCACCACGTTTGCTCCTGATGTCGTCGCCTGCGCGTGGGCGCCACGAGGCACCCACGACGCGGAGACATGAGCAAGGGGGGATTGATGCGCCGGCGCACACTCGCGTTCACATTGCTGTTGTCGTCCTGGGCCGCCACGGCCGATGCGGCCAGCGTCACGTTCACCAAGCTGACGGGCCTCACCGGTGGGAGCCCGGCGAATACCGCGGTCTTCAAGGCCGATCTGTCGTCGCTCGGCCTGGCCGAACTGCTGTCGATCACCATCACGGACGGCAGCTTCGGTCTCGGCGGCGCGGTTGGACAGTTCAGCGGCTTCGACCTCGATGCCGTACGCATCTCCACCGTTGACTGCGCGGACGCGGCCTGCGCGGCTGGCGCTGCGTCGGCCGGGGCGATCGACTTTGCCGGGGCCCTGTTCACGCCGGGCGCGCAGCGCCCCACCGTCGACCCCAAGCTGTTCGGCACCGGTCCGGCAGGCAACACGCTGAACAATGCCGTGGCCACCCTCGGCGCCTTCGACGCCAACTCGACGACCGATGCCTCGGCGTTCGGGTTCCTCAGCATGGGCGACGGCGGGCAACTGCGGCTGAACCTGGCGGCAGCGGTCTCGACGACCGGCCTCTACCTCTACATCGGAGAAGTGGGCGACAACGGTGAAGTCGCCGCCGGATCCGTCGAGGTGTCCGATCAGCCCGTCCCCGAGCCGGTGACCCTGACGCTGTTCGGGGCGGCCCTGCTCG
>NZ_JALHPM010000174.1:0-13254 GCF_022842525.1 Luteitalea sp. | reverse complement strand
AGCGTCAGGGCCAGCACTCCCGCCATCATCTTCGCGCTCGTCGTCACCGTCATCGTTCGCATCGTCTGTCTCCCTGGAAGCCCGGTGGGCTCCGCTGTCCGTTCTGTCTGTAGTTGACGGGAGGCCTGTGGCCCACCCATGACGCACGTGTGAAAAATCGGTGAGCACGAGCCGGAGGGCTGCGCAGCGCTGCCCGGCCGGGGGTAGCCTGTATCCAATGGCGCACGTACTGGTCGTGGACGACGAAGCACACATCGGCGAACTCGTCTCGCTGCACCTGTCGTTCGAGGGGCACACCAGCGATCGGTTCCTCGACGGCCGTGCCGCTCTCGAGGCGGCCAGGACGCAGACCTATGACCTCTGCATTCTCGACGTGATGCTGCCCGGCCTCGATGGCGTGGCGCTCTGTCGGGCGTTGCGGCAGCAGCCGTCGACCCGCCGCGTGCCGGTGCTGCTGCTGACGGCGCGCCGTGACGAGACCGACAAGGTGCTCGGCCTCGACAGCGGCGCCGACGACTACCTCACGAAGCCGTTCGGCGTTCGCGAACTGATGGCCCGGGTGCGGGCCCTGTTGCGGCGCACGCCCGCGCCGGGCACGGCCGCCGACGGTGCCAATGGTCGCGTCCCGGACGTGGTGCGTCGCGACGGCCTCGAGATCGACGGGTCCCGGCACCAGGTCACGGTCGACGGCCGGGTGGTCGAGACGACCGCCCACGAGTTCGCCGTGCTGAAGGTGCTGGCGGCCAATCCCGGCATCGTGTTCTCGCGCGAGGCCCTCATTCGCCGCGCCTGGGGGCCCGACACGCATGTGACCGAGCGCAGCGTCGACACCATCGTCAAGCGCCTGCGGCAGAAGATCGAAACGAACCCGGCCGAGCCCGAACGCCTGCTCACCGTCTGGGGGGTCGGCTACAAGTTCCGTGACGTGAGCACGGCATGAGCGGGCCGCGGGCCTGGCTGGGATCCCTCTACTGGCGCATCGCGCTGGCGTGCCTCGGCCTGCTGGCCGCGGGCCTGGTCATCCAGATGGGCGTGGTTGTCGCGACGCTCTCGCGGCCCACGGGACTGCGCGCGCGGGTCACCGCACAGCAACTGGCCCGGACCGTCGCGCGTGACCTCGCCGAGACCCTCGAGTTCGACCCCGCCGTCGACGTGCGCGAGGTGCTCGCCCTGCATCAGGGGATGACGCTGCCCGTGTTCTTCGTGACCATCGAAGGCACGGTCACCGGCCCGGAGGACGAGCCCGTGCCGCCTCCGATGGCGCGGCGCATCGCTGGCGTGGCCCGCGAGTACGCCGAGGGCCTCGAGCGCGACGCGGTCCCCGTCGGCGTCGCCGCCGTCGAGGTGCTCGGGCAGACCGAAGGGCACATCGTGGTGCTGCCGCGGCGCCCGGGCTGGGCGGTCCTGCGCGAACTCGGCCCGCTGACCCTGGGCAGCGCCGCCCTCATGGCGATCGGCATCGCGGCCCTGCTGGCGTGGCTCGCCTTCGCGCCCGCGCACCGACGGCTGCAGGCACTCGAGGCGGCAGCCACGCGCCTCGGCCGCGGCGATCTCACGGCGCGTGCGCCCGAGGACGGGGCCGACGAGATCAGCCGCGTGTCACGGGCCTTCAACCAGACCGCCGACGCCCTGGCCACGCAGATCCGGCGCGCGGCTTCTGAGCAGCACGTGCGGCGCCAACTGCTGGCCGACGTCTCGCACGAACTGCACACGCCGCTGACGACGATCCGGGGCTACGTCGAGACCCTGCGCATGACCGACCTGCCGATCGGCGACGCCGACCGGGCCCGGTATCTCGGGGTGGTGGACGACGAAGCGGTGCGCCTCGAACACCTGATCGGGGACCTGCTGGACCTCGCGAAGATGGAAGCGGGCGGGCAGGGGCTGCGCAAGGAGACACAGCCGATCCTGACGGCGTGGTCGCGCCTGCGCGACCGGTTCGGCCCGGCCGCGCATCACGCCGGCGTCACGCTGACGCTCGTGGAGTCGAGCCTCGCCGTTCACGCCGACCCCGGCCGCCTCGAACAGGCCCTGTCGAACCTGGTCGGCAACGCTCTGCGCTTCACCCCCGCAGGCGGCGAGGTGCGTGTCTCGGCGCATCCGCTGCCCACGGGCGGCGTCCGCATCGATGTCACCGATACCGGTGTCGGCCTCTCCGTCGACGACCAGGCCCGCGTGTTCGATCGGTTCTACAAGCAGGACGCGTCACGCAGCCGCAGCGGCACCGGCCTCGGTCTCTCCATCGTTCGCGCCATCGCCGAAGCCCACGGCGGCACCGCCACCGTCGTCAGCACCCCTGGCCGCGGCAGCACGTTCAGTGTCGCGCTGCCGCCCTGAGCCTTGGGCCCTGAGCCCTCGGCCTTCGTCCTTGGGCCTTCGTCCTTGAGCCTTCGTCCTTGGGCCTTCGGCCTTCGGTCTTGCGCCCTGAGCCCTGAGCCTTCGGCGATGAGCCCTGAGCCCTGAGCCCTGAGCCTGAAAAAAAGCGCCCCGACCCAGGAAGGGAGGTCGAGGCGCAACAGGAGAGTACGAGAGGGTTGAGACGCGCGGTCAGTCGATCGTTTCGAGCTGAGCCTGCACCTCGGCGTCGGTCTTCAAGCCGTTCTCGACCGAGAACGCACCGAAGCCGATGGTCAGCGACTGCGCGAGCATCCGCTCGACGTTGTTGTTGACCGTGCCTTCGAGGCGGACGCGGCCCTGGTCCACCACGATGTGGATGGGCGGGTTGGCCATCGACGCGTAGTGCCAGAACGACGGGTTGCCGTAGATGGCCCGCGCGATCCGCAGCCGCAGTTCATCGTCGAAGCGCGAGACGGGCAGCACCTGGATCTGGTTGTCGACCTTGCGCACGCCCTCGACCCGCGAGACGCGGCGCGTCAGGTCCTGCACCTTGAACGGCATCGTCACCTTGCCGGTCAGTGTCACCACGCCGTCCTGGACCGACGCGTTGACGCTGTCGAAGACGGTGAAGTTGACGTACTGCTGCACCTGGCGGGCGACGCTCTGGAAGACCTGGAAATCCTTGCGCTCGACGATGTCTTCGGCACGAGCACTGCCCGAGAGCGCGAGGACGATGAAGCCGGCAGTCAGGAAGTTCGTGAAGCGAGTCATGTCTGTGGTCACGCACGGCCCCGGGGCGCTGGCAGCTTCCCGGACGCTCGGTGCGTCCTCCGTGCCTTCCTACCAATCAAAGCCCGTGCCAGCCGGCAACGCGCCGGAACGGAGCGTTCGCGGCCGCGGGGCGCGTGGGGCTGTGCCCTGCAGGCGACTGGCGTCCTCGCGGGCTGTCGCTCGCAAGGGACAGGTGGCAGAATGGCCGCCCGATGTCCACGACGACGAGCTGGATGGGATGGTGGTGGCAGGCGCCAGGCGATGCGAAGCGGGCGCTGTGGGCGGCGGCGCTCGGCTGGATGCTCGACGCGTTCGACGTGATGCTCTACGCGCTCGTGCTCACGGCGGTCATCGAGGATCTCGGCCTCACCAAGGCCACGGCCGGGCTGATCGGGTCGGTCACGCTGGTGGCGGCGGCGATCGGGGGCGTGGCATTCGGCATCGTGGCGGACCGGTACGGCCGCACGCGGGCCCTGATGGGCAGCATCCTCATGTACTCGGTGTTCACTGCGATGTGCGGCTTCGCACAGACGGGGTGGCAGCTCGCGCTGTTCCGTATCGGGCTCGGTCTGGGCATGGGCGGCGAGTGGGCGAGTGGCGCCGCGCTGGTGGCCGAGACCTGGCCTGACGAGCATCGTGGCAAGGCGCTCGGCCTGATGCAGAGCGCCTGGGCCGTCGGCTATGCCCTCGCGGCCATCGTCACCAGCGTGGTGCTGCCCGTGTGGGGATGGCGGGCGGTGTTCTTCGTCGGCGTCCTGCCGGCGCTCTTCACCGTGTGGATTCGTCGCGCGGTGCCTGAGCCGGCGGTCTGGCGCACGTCGGTTCGGCACGCTCCGCGCGCCGGTCTCGCGGCGGTCGTCGCCGACGGCCGACTCGGGCTGACCGTCGCGCTGGCGATGATGAACGCGTGCTGTCTCTTCGCGTGGTGGGGCTTCAACTCGTGGATTCCCGCCTATCTCTCGCTGGCCCCGGCGCAGGGCGGCATCGGACTCGACCCGCGCGCCATGGCGTGGCTCGTCGTCTTCATGCAGGTCGGGATGTGGTTCGGCTACGTGACCTTCGGCGCCGTGGCCGACAGCTTCGGCCGCAAGCGGACCTACGTGACGTACCTGCTGATGGCGGCGGTGCTGCTGGGCCTGTACGCCCAGGTGCGATCCCCGCTGGTGCTGTTGTGGCTCGGCCCCTTCGTCGCCTTCTTCGGCACCGGCTACTTCACCGGCTTCGGCATCGTGACGGCCGAGTCCTATCCGACGGCCATCCGCGCAACCGCGCAGGGGCTGACCTACAACACGGGGCGACTGGCGAGCGCGGCGGCCCCGTTCGTGGTGGGGTCGCTGGCCGACCAGCGCGGGTTCGCCCTGGCGTTCAGCGTGGTGGCCGCGGCGTTCGTCGTCGCCGCCTGCTGGTGGATCGTGATCCCCGAGACGCGGGGCCGGTCGGTCACAGCATCAGCAGCGTGAAGAGCCCGGCGCTGATGAGGAGCACCTGCGCCACCGGGTTCACTTCGACGTGGCCCTTGTGCAGGCTGGGGATCAGGTCCGACATCGCCACATAGAGGAAGCTGCCGGCCGCGAAGGCGATGACGTACGGCAGCACCGTCGGCAACTGGTTCAGGGCCAGGTAGACGAACAACGCGCCGGCGAGGCCCCCGAGGCCCGACAACAGGTTGAGCGACAGCGCCTGCACCCGGCTGTAGCCCGCCTTCAGGAGAATCGCCGCGTCGCCGAGTTCCTGCGGGATCTCGTGGGCGGCCGCGGCGAGCGCCGTGGTCACGCCGAGCCAGGGTGAGGTCAGCGTGGCGGCCGCGATGATGGCGCCATCGACGAAGGTGTGGAAGGCGTCGCCGACGATGACGAGGCTCGCGGCGCTGCTGTGGACCTCGCACTCGTGGGTGTCGTGGCAGTGGCGCCACAGCACCAGCTTCTCGAGGATGAAGAAGGTGAGGATGCCGAGCAGGAGCGCACCGAGGGCCTTCTGCGCCGGCAGCGCCTCGAGCGCCTGCGGCACCAGGTGCAGCAGCGACAGGCCGAGCAGCGTGCCCACGGCGTAGCTGACCAGCCAGGCCACCAGCCGCTCGCGCGCCTCGTCTCCGAACAGGTAGATCGCCGACGCCACCAGCACGCCGAGGAAGCTGCCGGCGAGACTGAGGGCCATCGCGAGGACGAACGGAGACACGGTCACGGGCAGTCATGATAACTGCCCGTGCCGGTCTGCCTTGCCGTGCGGAGGCGCGCCTCAGCCCCTGTCCCGCTACTGCGCGAGGTAGCCGCGCCGGGCCCGGACCTGGTAGCGGCCGCCGGGGACCTCGACCTCGATCTGGTGCCAGCGACCGTCCTTGGCCCGCGGCGGCACGTAGCCGATCGAGTACTGCTGCGACAGCTCGTCGGCGATGCTGGCCGTGGCCGGATCGAGGTCGTTCGCGAAGCGGATGACCTCGGTGCGTCCGCCGCTGTCGTCGGTGATCGCCCGCAGCACGTCGACGTTGACGGCGTCGTTGGCGGCCGGCCGTCGGCTGGTGGTGCGCGGCTGACCCCACGTGCCGCCCGTGCGCCCGCCCGGGAAGGGGAACGGGAAGGGCAGCTGGATCCGTGGCTGCCCCGACCACGTGCCTGGGCCGGAACTGCCGTAGCGGCCCGTGCCGCCGACGTCGATGCCGATGGCGTAGACCAGCACTTCCGTTTCGCGGATCAGCGTCTGCAACGCGCGCGGGTCGGTCTGGCTGTCGGTGTCGTTGCCGTCCGAGATGACCACGACCGCCTTCTTCTTGTGCTGGCCCCCCTGGGCCATCGGCACTGCCTCGGCGACGGCGTCGTAGAGGGCCGTGCCGCCACGCGGCCGGATGCGGCGCAGGCCGTTGGCCAGCTGCTGGCGGTTGGTCGTCCAGTCGCTCACCAGGTCGGTCTGATCCGAGAAGCCGAGGATGAACACCTCGTCCTCGGGTGCCAGCAGGTCGTACATGAAGCGGTCGAGGGCGGACTGGGCCGCGCGGAACTTCTCGCCGGCCATGCTGCCGCTCACGTCGAGCACGATGCCCAGGCTGACCGGCACGCGCTCGCTGCTGAAGTGCGAGATCTGCTGGCGCTGCCCGTCCTCGCGGACGATGAAGTCCTCCTTGCGCAGGTTCGCTGCGAAGCGCCCGGTGCTGTCGGTCACGGTGGCCGTGACGTTGATCAGCTCGGTGGTGCTGCGAAAGCGGAAGCCATCCTGGGCGGCCAGCGGTGCGACGGCCACCGCGACGAGCGCCGGCAGCAGCGAGGTGCGAAAGCGGGAGATGACGCGTGCATTCATGATCGGCCCCTGGTCACGACTGACGAACGAATCGACGCGGCGACGAGCGCGGCCACGGTCACGGCCGGGCCGTCCGACGGTCGGCGTGTGGCACCAGCGCGCCATCCACGCCACGGAACGTCACGCGGTAGCGGCGCACGTCCTTGTGTGAGGGCAACTCCGCGACGAAGCCGACCTCGTCACCCGGGCGCAGGCGGGTCGTCTCGAGCGGCGTCCGCGCACTGCCCAGGAAGCCTCCGGCCAGGTCGAGCAGCATCACGCTGGCCACGACGCCAGATCGGTCCGAGCCGGCCACCGGATTGCGGACGCGGCCCCGCACCACGAGCACACCGTCGCGCTGTTCGTGCGACAGCGACAGCAGTTCCAGCGGCATGCCGCCCACGGCTGCCGGCACCGTCGCCGGCTCCGTGCGAGCCTCCGTGCGGGCCTCCGTGGCCGTCGCGCCGGCCGGGACGGGCGCTGGCGTCGGTCGGCCGAACAGGACGTAGCCCACCGCGATCAGCGCCACCAGCACGACCCCACCCAGAGCGATCGCGCCGCGCGCGTCCCCTCGGCGCGCCGCCGGCACGTCAGCGAACAACCCCGACGGTCGTGACGATGTCGCCGGCTCGTCCACGACCTCCGTGTCGGCGAGGTCGGGCTCGGTCGTCGTCTGCCACACGTGCGTCTCGGGCTCGTGCTCGCTCCGGAACGCCCGCACCTGACGCGTGTCGTCCTCGAGGTAGACGAGGGCTGGCAGCGGCGTCGGCGTCGGCGGCTTCGCCGGTGTTGGCCGCACGGGCGGATCCCAGTGGGTCGGTGTGTCGGCCTCGAGCGCGGCCGTCAGCAACTGGACGCGCGCGTCCGAGCGGCGCTGCTCGTCCTGGAGGAGCCGATAGGCGAACCAGCCGAGGCTGGCCGCCATCACGAGTGCGGCAATGGTCACAATCAACATGGCGATTCCTCAGCGCAGCGTGAATTCGACAGCGACTTCGACGATCACGTCGACGGGGCGCCCCTTGCGGGTCGCCGAGACGAAGGTCCAGCGGCGGACCGCCTGTACGGCCTGCTGGTCGAGCCCGGCCCCGAGGCCCTTGATGACGCGGACCTCACCCACACGGCCATCGCGTCGGACGACGATCTCGAGCACCACTTCACCCTCGAGCCCTCGTCGACGGGCGTCCTCGGTGTAGTCCGGCTTGACCTCGCTCACGAGTCGCGGTGGCTGGATGCCGGAGCCGGGCCGGAACGGTCCCCCGCCCTCGCCGCCGCCCTCACCCTCGCCGACTCCCGAGCCAGTCCCGGCCCCGAGCCCGGTGCCCGAGCCCGTGCCAGCGCCGCCGCCGTCACCCTGTCCACGGCTCGGCGGGGCCGCCGGCTTCTGCTCGAGCACGCCGGCCTGGGTCTCGGCGTCGTTGCTGCGCGCCACGATGGGCGCCTCCACCGGCGGCAACGGCTCGGGGGCCTTCGGCGTGGGCGGCGGTTCTTCCACCACCGGTGGCGGCTCGGCCGGCGGTGCCTGGCGGACCGGCAACGGGCTCTTCAGGGCGGACGTCCCTTCGCGCTTCGCCTGGACGGCCGGCGCCTTCATGCGCAGGCCGCCGCCGCCCCCACCGCCGCCGGGCCCCGGCAGGTTCAGGTAGACCAGCCGCATCTTCTCGGCCGGGGCGTCGATGAGGGGCGTGGCTGCAGACGATCCGAGCGGGACCAGCGTCGCGAGCAACAGTCCGCCGAGGACCACGCCGTGGACGGCAGCCGAGGCCGCGGCGGGCATGCTCGCGGAGCGCTGCGCCGCACGGGCACGACCGAACAGCGCGCCAGGCGTGGCCGTGATCGCCGCGGCGTTCGTCAGGCCGGGCAGCGGCACGCCCGATCGCAGACTCCGTGCGGCGCCGACGGCATCGTCGAACGCGACGAACTCGCCGTCGATGCTGCGAAGGGCCCCGGTGGCAATCAGATCGGCCACCGCGCGCGGATGTGCCCCCGAGGCGCGGGCGATGTCGCGGGCAGTGAAGACGTCAGGCAGCGGGCGCGGTGTCAGTGGCATCTCTGGACCCCAGTGGGGAAGTGGACGCCACCTCTCAGCGCAACTTGCGTGCCTGCCCTGCGTGTCCTCTCTCGGGGACGCCGCGGAGGCCTACACCGCTCAATCCGGGGCGGATTGGCCCTTCAGCGCTTCGACGATGGCGACGCCGTCGCGCTCGAAGAGGATGCGTGCCCCGCGGAAGCGGGTACTGGTGGCCGCGTGGACCTCGGCAGGGGACGGCGCACCGGGGACCTTGAGTCGCACGACCAGCACCACCCGGCCGCCGGGGCGGAGGATCCGACGGAGTTCAGGGAGGAGCGCGGCGAAGGGCGCGGAGGCCGCATCGACGAGGGCGAGGTCGAAGTCGGCGTCCTCGAACGGCAGGGTGGCCAGCGGCGTCTCCACCACCTCGACCAGGACGCCGATCGCCTCGGCGGCGGCCTCGAGGCGCTGTGTCTCGTCCGGAGCGGCCGCGCACGCCACGGCACGGCCGCTCAGCCCGGTCACTCTGGCGATGGCGGCCACGAGGCCCGGGTCGCCGCTGCCCACGCTGACCATGCGGTCGCCGAGCCGCGCCCCGATCATCCGGGTCAGCAGCTCGTACCGGCCGGGGTCGCCGCGCAGCCAGCGCACGAGGATGTTGGAGGCAAGGACGTCGGAGAGGCCCACGCCCACAGACTAATGCAGGACGCTTCCGTGCTCGTCGCCGCTCGGTGCAGAATCCATGGGGACGCGCCTGCCGGCCCGGGGCGACAACGTGGTCTTTTCCAGTGAGGTCCTGATGCGTGCATCGAAGGTGCAGCCGGCGTTGCTCGGCGGAGTGGTGATCGGCACGTTGTCGGCGCTGCCGGTGATCTCGATGGGCAACTGCCTGTGCTGCCTGTGGGTGATCCTCGGCGGCGCCCTGGCGACCTATCTGCTGCAACAGGCGCAGGCGGCGCCGGTCGAGGGCACCGACGGCGCCATCACCGGCCTGCTCGCGGGCCTGGTCGGCGCAGTCGTCGGGTCCCTGCTGGCCATCCCCATCCAGATGCTGATGGGCCCCATGAACGGGGATCTGCTCGCCCGCATCCTCGACCAGGGCGGCAACGACATGCCCCCCGAGATGCGCGACACGCTGCAGTCGTTCGCACGCGGGGGAGCCGCCGGCGCGCTGATGGTGATCGGCTTCCTCTTCAGCCTCGTCATCAATGCCGTGTTCGGCGCACTCGGCGGCCTGCTCGGCACCGTGATGTTCAAGCCGTCCACGCCGCCGCCGCCGCCCCCGGTGCCCGGTTTTGCCGACCCAACCCGTCCGTATGGTCCCGAGGCGTGATTTTCCGCGTCATCTAGCCTGCCTGACGCCGCCGCCTACGCGGTTCAGGCTATTCCGTGCCTACAGCGGGCTCGCTACGCTTCTGCTCGTCCCGCAGCGTCTCCCCTGGCAGGTGACCGCCCTCCGGTCACCAGGGGAGCCTCTGCGCCGACGCGCACGACATGCACGCGACGCTCCGACGCTTCAGGGTTCTCACGCTCGTTCTCCTCATGCTCGCGCCGACGGCGGTGTGGGCGCAGCTCACCGATGCCTCGCTCAAGGGGCTGGTCCGCGTCACAGGCGGGCGAGTCGTCCCGAGCAGTACGGTGACGGTGACGCACGAGGCCACCGGCCAGTCCCGCACCACCGTCACCTCGGCCGAAGGGACGTTCCTGCTCGCCGCCCTCAGTCCGGGCACGTACGTCCTGCTGGTGGAGGCCGACGGCTACCAGCCGGTCGGCCAGAGTGACCTGCGCCTCGCCAGCGGCGCCACCGTCGACGTCACCGTCGACCTGCCGAACGTCTCGCTGTCCGAAGCGGTCGATGTCACCGCGTCGCGCGTCACCGTCGCCGCGTCGCGGGATCCCCGGCTCTCCGAACACTTCGATCGCAAGGCGGTGCAGGACCTGCCGCTGCCGCAGCGCGACATCTTCCTGCTGCCCTCGCTGAGTGCCGGCGCGGCCCTGGTGCCGGGGGCCGCCAACTCCACCAAGCTCTCGAGCTCGCCCGTCGTCACCGTCAACGGCAATCGCTACCGCGGCAACAACTACGTGCTCGACGGGGCGATGAACTCCAACCCGAACAACAGTGGCGAACCGGCCATCGTGCCGAGCACCGAGGCCGTAGAGGAGATTCAGGTCCAGACCCTCAACTTCGCCGCGGAGTTCGGCCGCGGCAACGGCTCGGTGATCAACGTGCAGGTGCGCGGTGGCAGCAACACGCTGAGCGGCCGCGTGTGGGAATTCCATCGCAACGACGCGCTCAACGCCCGCAACTACTTCGCGACCGTCAAGCCGCAGCAGACCTTCAACCAGTTCGGGGCGACGGTCGGCGGTCCGCTGCGCCGCAACCGCACGTTCTTCTTCGCGGCCTACGAGGGCACGCGCAACGACGTCGAGCGGCCCTACAGCTACCAGGTCGAGACGCCTGAACTGCGGGCCTACGTCGAGCGGACGGCGCCGACCAGCGTCGCGGCGCGCCTGCTGCGGCAGTTTCCCGCGCCGACCCCGGTGCGCAGCGGCACCGGGTACCTGGATCAGCGCACGCTCGTCACGCCCGAGGGCGTCATCCCCGCCATCGGCCGCGCCAACGTCACGATCGCGGACAACGTCCGGTTCGACCAGTACATCGCTCGCGTCGACCACACGGTCAGCGCGCGCGACCGTCTGGCCGTGCGGGTCATCGCCGAGCAGCAGCGCGACGAGGGCGGCACCAGTTCGAACGCGGCCACGCTCGGCCGCGCCCTGCGTGGCAGCCGTGGGCCGTTCGAGGGCCTCTTCGGCAACCTCAACGTCGGCTACACGAGCGTGTTCGGCCGCGCCGTGCACGACACGCGCGTTGCGTATCAGCTCACCGACGTCTCGCGTGGCAGCGCGGCCGCCGTGGTGCCGACCATCACCATCACGGGCATCACGGCGCCCTTCGGCGACGTCTTCGTCGACGCCAGCCGCCTCGGCACGCTGGAGTTCCGCGACATCCTCACGCTGGACCGCGGCCGTCACGCCCTGCGCATGGGCGTCGAGGTGCGGCGCATCACGAAGTCCCTCGCCGTCGGCCCACCCCAGGCAGGCACGTTCGCCTTCAACTCGGTCGCCGACTTCATCGCCGATCGCCCATTCAGGCAGACGCTCACGGTCGAGCCCACGACCGGCGAGCCAGCCAACTTCCCGCGCCACTTCACCCAGTTCGAGACCGGGGCCTTCGTGCAGGACCAGTGGACCATCTCGGATCGGGTCAGTGTCAGCCTCGGGCTGCGCCACGACTACTTCGGCACGGTGACCGAGCGGGACGACCGCCTGTCCTCGGTGATCCTGGGACAGGGCAACACGTTCGAGGAGCAGTTGCGGACGGCGGCGATCGGGCGCGTCGACCGCCTGTATCGTCCCGAGCGCTTCAACGTGTCGCCGCGGATCGGGCTCGCCTGGGATCCGACGGGCGCGGGCCGGACGTCGATCCGGACCGGCTACTCGCTCGCCTACCAGCCGCATCACGGCCAGTCGATCTCGGGTGCCCGTGCCCTGCCGCCAGACGCCGTGCAGGGCGTCATCCAGCCGTCCACCGGCATCGGCACCGCCATCCGCTACGACATCCCCGTGCCGTTCAATCCCGAGTTCGGGCGCGGGCTGAACGCGCAGGGTGGCGTGCAGAGCCGTCCGGGCGAGCCCCCGATCCGGACGACCGGGTTCGTGGTCAACCCCGACATCAAGACCCAGTACACGCAGAGCTGGTTCCTGAACGGCCAGCGTCGTCTCGGGCAGGTGTGGCGGCTCGAACTGGGCTACGTCGGCACGCGCGGCGTCAACCTCGAGCGCATCGACGATGTGAACCGGTTCGCGGGGGATCTGCTCGATGGCCGCGAAGATCGCCTCAACCCGAACTTCGGCGTCCTGCTGTTCGTGACCAACGGCGTCTCGTCGTCCTACCACGCGTTCACGTCGGAGATTCGCCGCGAGTTCGTCGGCGGGCTCTCCTTGAGCGCGAACTATCGGTGGTCGAAGTGGCTCGACACCTCGTCCGACACGTCCACCGGGCAGTTCCAGGACAACTCGGAGCCAGGCAAGGGGGCGCAGGATGCCTCCTGCCTGCGCTGCGAGAAGGCGCCATCGCTGTTCGACGTGCCGCATCGCGTGGCCGCTACCGTCGTGTGGGCGCCACAGACGTTCGCGAACGCGGGCGGCCTGGTCGGGGCGGCGCTGCGCGGTTGGCAGCTGGCGACGATCTTCGTGGCGCAGTCCGGACGGCCGTTCTCGGTCTGGAACGGGGCGGCCCTGGCCGCCGGCGGCGACTACAATGCCGATGGCGGTGGCGGCGCCGTCGGGGGCGGCTTCTACGACCGGCCCGATGCACCCGCGGCCGGCACGGTTCCGGAGACGTTCTCGCAGCAGGACTTCCTGGACGGGCTGTTTCCCGCCAGCGCGTTCCCCCGGCCGGCGCCAGGGCAGAGCGGCACGCTGGGCCGCAACACCTTCCGCGGCCCGCGCTATGTCTCGCTCGACCTCTCGCTGACGCGGGCGTTCTCGATCGGCGGGCGCCGGCAGCTCCAGGTGCGTGCCGACGTCTTCAACGCGCTCGACACCCTCAATCTCCTCCTGCCGAACGCCGACCTGTCGTTGTCCAACTTCGGCAAGTCCACGCAGGCCTTCGACGCGCGCACCATGCAGGTTGGCGCGCGCTTCCTCTTCTGAGTCGGGAGTTCCCCATGTTGGCGCGCAGTCTCACCGTCGGTGTTCTTGTCTTTGGTCTCGCCCGCCTCGCCACGGCGGCTCCGGGCGACCTTCCCACCCTGCAGGCCCTCGAGAAGGAGGCCCGCGCGCGCGTCGCCGCGACGGCGCGCGTGTCG
>NZ_JALHPM010000173.1:0-13483 GCF_022842525.1 Luteitalea sp. | reverse complement strand
GGACCGTCACCAGCGCCTTGAGCCGCGAGGCGGTGCGGCTGCGCGCGCTGGGCGCCAAGGTCGCCACCGAACGACACGCGGGCCATCCCGACGAAGTGCTGACGACGCGCGCCCGGGAGATCAGCGCCATCCTCATTGTCATCGGCGCCCTGGGCACCCGGGCGCCCACGCGCCGATTCCTGGGCAGCATCGCCGAGCGCACGGCCGAGATTGCGCCGGTGCCCACGCTCGTCGTTCGTCAGGCCGCCGCGTTCGAACAGTGGATGAGCGGTGCGCGGTCGTTGCGGGTCTTCCTCGGATTCGACTTCACCGTGACCTCTCAAGCGGCCCTGGACTGGGTCAGGACGCTAGCCGGGGCGGGCCCATGTACGGTCACGGTCGGCCATCTCAATTCGCCGCCTGCAGATGCGCACCGCTTCGGCGTGCTGGATCGGCGCCCCGCCGGCGGCAACCCGCCACGTCTGCAGGAACTCGTCGCGCGACAGGTCGGCGGGCGCGTGCAAGCGACGCTGGGCGAGGAGCACGTCGAGGTCCGCGTCGAGCCGTGTGGAGGTCGCACCGACCTGGCGCTCGTCGCCATGGCCTCCGAAGCCCGGTCCGATCTGATGGTCGTCGGCACGCACCAGCGGCATGGGCTCGCGCGCCTCTGGTCGGGTTCGGTGTCACGCGGGGTCTTGAGCGAGGCACCGTGTGCGGTGGCGGTCGTGCCTGTCGCCACGACTCCCGAGCGGATGCCCCCCATTCCCACGGTCAAGCGGGTCCTCGTGGCGACGGACCTCTGGAGGCACGGTCAGTGCGCCATCGCCTATGCCTGCGGCATCGTGCGGCTCGGCGGCGTGGTGCGCATCGTCCACGTGGCGCATCCACGTGCCATCAGCGGTGGCGCCTTCGAGACGACGATCGGGAGAACGGATCGTCATGTGCTCCATGTTCGGGCGCTTGGCCGGCGGTTGGAGGCGCTTCGCCCGGACGCCGCCCAGGCACTCGGGCTCGACACCGAAGCAGAGGTGATCGAGTGCGAGGACGCCGTGACGGGGATCTGCCAGGAGGCCGAGCGCTTCAACGCCGATGTGGTCGTCGTCGGGACCAAAGGGGCCGGGCTGTCCCGGACCATTCTCGGCTCGGTGGCCGCGGGCGTCGTCGCCAGCCTGCGCCGGCCGGTGCTGGTCGTCAAGCCGGACAAGGACTGAGTGCTCGCGTGTCGCCTTCGACGGCGGCAGCGCCGTTTCGTCGCACGTCAACCGCAAAGGCAACCCACCATGGCCACACGACCGTTCCGGGTCCTCCACGCCACCGACGGGTCTCCGTCCGCCCGCGCCGCGATGATCACCTCGGCCGGCTTCCCCTGGCCCAGCCACAGCGAGGCGCGTGCCGTCGTCGTCAGGCTGGGCGAGTGTCTCTCGCCGCCGGCCGACCCGTGGGCCAGGTCCGAGGCTCTGGCCCGTCGCGCCGCAGTGGTCGCCTCCCGCACGATGCGCCCACGGTGGCCCGAGGCGGACGCCATCGTGCGCGATGGCGATCCCGTTGACGGGATCCTCGACGACGCGAGGCACTGGGGCGCTCATGCCGTCGTGATCGGGTGGCGAGGGCAGGGACACTTCCGCCGCCTGCTGATGGGGAGTGTCTCGCGCGCGGTGCTCCGTCGCGCCCGGATGCCGGTACTCGTGGTCCGCCGCGGGGGAGCGTGCGTGACGCGCCTGGTCGTGGCTGTCGACGGGTCCGCCGCATCCGCCCGAGCCATCAGATTCCTCGCGCGTGCCTCTGTGCCGAACGCCGGGTCGATCACGCTGGTCACGGTGCTCCACAGCCAGCCG
The DNA here is from genome assembly GCF_022842525.1 of Luteitalea sp. NCBI lineage: Bacteria > Pseudomonadati > Acidobacteriota > Vicinamibacteria > Vicinamibacterales > Vicinamibacteraceae > Luteitalea > Luteitalea sp. The sequence goes on along the minus strand of NZ_JALHPM010000173.1, from coordinate 11,669 downwards.
TCACCAAATCACCCGCTGTTCCCGGCACTCTTTGCCGAGATCCGCGCAGACATCCTCGCCCAGGGCGCCAAGGAGCACGCCGCCGCCGCCCGCCGCCATGAGCGCTGGGCTGACCAGCTGCGCAAAGCGGGGTGGCGCGTCCGCGGGCAGATCCGCACCGGCGCCCCGCTCTACGAGCTCTTGCGCAGCATCGATGACTCTCGTGCCGATGCGCTGGTGATCGGGGCAACGTCACGCAGCTCGCCGCAGGACGGGAGTGTGGGCAGCACCACGGAGGGGGCCGTCGATCGGAGCAAGGTGCCCGTGCTCGTGGTGCCGTGAGCGCGCCGGCGGACCGCTCGGGCGAGCGCCGGATATGCAGGCGCCGTGGCGGAGTCCGGCAGCAAGGTATGACCGAATGAGGCGTCCAGGAAGGCGTCCGTGTGGTCGGGCGCTTTCGCCAGCGTCCATCCTGATCGCGCAGTCAGCTTCGACATGACACGACATTTCTCCCACGTCATCGCGACCGGTGTGTTCTGGCTCGGCATGTATCTGGCGCTCGTGCTCGCGCCGCTGTTCGTGCTGCTGATCGGCCCGACCCCGCCGGGGCTCGGGTTCCTGTGGGACCTGTCGATGGCGCTGGGGTTCGCTGGCCTCGGGATGATGGGCGTCCAGTTCGTGCTGACGGCAAGATTCCGCCACGCCACCACGCCGTTCGGGATCGACATCATCTACTACTTCCATCGCTATGTCGGTATCGTCCTCCTGGTCGTGGTCCTGGCCCATCCGATCCTGGTGATCGTCGACAACCCTGCCACGATCGCCTTCCTCAATCCGTTCGGCGCGCCCTGGCACATGATTGCCGGGACGGTCTCGCTGCTCGCGTTGATCGCGGTGGTGGTCGCCTCCGTGTGGAGGAAGGCGCTCGGTCTGGCCTACGAGCCATGGCGCTGGACGCACACGGCGCTGTCGGTGGCGGCCGTCGTCTTCGCCCTCGTGCACATCGAGGGTGTGCAGTACTACGTGGCGAGTCCGTGGAAGCGCCTGCTCTGGCGCGTCTTTGCCCTGACATGGATTGCTGTGGTCTGTCATGTGCGCCTGATCCGGCCGTATCTGCTGCGCCGACGGCCCTATCGTGTGGTCAGCATCGCCCAGGAGCGTGGTGACGCGTGGACGCTGGCGCTGGAGCCTCGTGGGCACGAGGGAATCTCGTTTCAGCCGGGGCAGTTCGCGTGGCTGACACTCGGTGGCAGCCCGCTCCTGATGACGGAGCACCCGTTCTCGTTCTCGTCGAGTCCCACGCTGCCAGGCGGACGACTCGAGTTCACGATCAAGGAGCTGGGTGACTTCACCCGCACCATCGGTCGCGTGCCACTGGATGCCGTGGGGTTCGTCGACGGCCCGTACGGGACCTTCACGATCGAGCGGCATCCGGCCCCCGGGTATGTGTTCATCGCGGGAGGCATCGGGATTGCCCCGATCATGAGCATCTTGCGATCGCTCGCGGACCGGGGCGACAGGCGTCCACTGTTGCTGGTCTACGCCTACCGGCGATGGGAACGGATGACGTTCCGTGACGCCATCGAGGAACTGCGCGCGCGGTTGAATCTGACCGTCGTCTTCGTGCTCGAGGAGCCGCCACCCGAGTGGTCGGGTGAACGAGGCTGGATCACACGTGAGGTACTCGATCGGCACCTGCCGGAAGACCGTCGGCTCCGCCATGTCTTCGTGTGTGGTCCAGAGGCCATGACGCAAGCGATCGAGCGACAGCTGCGGGGCCTGGGCCTGCCGCTGTCTCACGTGCACTCGGAGCTGTTCGAGTTGGTGTAACTGCGGGGACCCAGGCCGCGTCGACGTGGCACGGAGGATGTGATTGTGCGGTGCGCATTGGCTCGGCTGCTGGCGATCGGATCGGGCGTCCTGGTGGTACTGCTCGCGGTGGTGTTCGCGTGGGTTCAGCAGGACTGAGCGCACGCGAACCCGACGCGGATGTACGAGGGAGGTGAGTGATGCGTCATGTTGCAACCACGCTGCTGGTCATCCTCATGGCGGCGTTCGCCGCGGAGGCGAGCCCCCAGTCGGACGAGGCACGCGAAGTGCACGGGGCCAGGGTGTATCGAGAGCAGAAGTGTCAGGCCTGCCACTCCATCGAAGGAGTCGGCAACAGGCGTTTCCCACTCGATGGCGTTGGTGCCAAGCTCCCTGTGGCGGACATCCGCAAGTGGATCGTCGCTCCGCGCGAGATGAATCCAAGAGTACGAAAGAAGGCCTACGACAAGCTGGCGCAGCGGGACCTCGAGGCGCTCGTCGCGTATCTCAAGGGCCTTCGGAAGAAGTAGGGTGGATGGGTGTCCGTCGAGCTCAGCGGCGCGACTGCGATCCGGACCGCCGGACCCCGTGACCGCATGGCCGCGAGTGATTCGGGCGTTTCCGTGCGGTCGAGCTCGTATAGAGTACGGAGGCATGGAGTGGCTGAACTACCACCACCTGTACTACTTCTGGGTGGTTGCGCGCACAGGAAGCGTGGCGGCGGCCAGCCGCGAGCTTCGCCTGACACACCCGACGGTCAGCGCGCAGATCCACCAGCTCGAAAGCGTCATCGGAGCGAAGTTGTTCACGCGAGTGGGTCGGGGACTCACACTGACCGACGTCGGACACACGGCATTCCGCTACGCGAGCGACATCTTCGACATCGGTCGCGAGTTCATGGCCGTCGTCAAGCGCCAGGCGGCGCCGCAGTCGATGCGGCTGGCCGTGGGCGTGGTGAACTGCCTGCCGAAGTCGGTCGTCCATCGGCTCCTCGAGCCGGCCCTGCACATGGGCCCGGCGCCGTATGTCATCTGTCGCGAGGACCGATCGCTCGAGGGGTTCCTCAAGGACCTGTCGGTGCATGCCCTTGACCTCGTGCTGTCGGACGCGCCGGCGAGCCCCGGAACGTCCCTGACGCTCTTCAACCACCTGCTGGGCGAGAGTGGGACGACGATTCTCGGGACTGGCCGCGTGGCCGCCTCCCTCAGAAAGCGTTTCCCCCAGTCTCTCGACGGCGCGCCCTTCCTGATGCCGGGCGTCAATGCGGCCCTTCGAAGGGGGCTCGCCCATTGGTTCGTGTCAGAGAGCATTCGGCCGCGCGTGGTGGGCGAGATCGACGATGGCAGCCTGTCGAAGGTCCTCGCCGCCGGCGAGCATGGCGTCTATGCCTGCCCCTCCGTCATGGAGGACGAAGCGCGCAAGCGGTACGGATTGCGAACCGTCGGCAGGATTCCCTCGCTGAAGAATCGCTTCTACGCGATCTCGGTCGAGCAGCGGCTGCGCCACCCGGGAGCTGTCGCGATTTGCCAGGGCGCGAAACGGGACTATCTCGGCTAGGGCACCTCGGTGTCGGTCGTGGGGGCGCCGCGGCGAGGCCGTTGCCCCGGTTCGCAGCGCCCCAGGTCGCGGATCAGGACCGGCTCGGGGAACTCGTCGGTCGGCGCGAGGAACATGCCCAGGACCTGCGAGTCCGGCCGGTACAACTCCAGCATCCAGACGGGGCCCCGTGCCGTGTGCACGATCGCGAGCGGCTCCGACCGCTGCATCGTTTCGAGCAGACACGAGGTGACCGCCCGGGTCACCAGCGTCAGGTCCAGGGAGTCGTCCTGTCGCTGCCGCACCCAGCCGGCCATGTAGGTCACTTCATCGCACCACTGCAGATGCTCGGGCATGCGCCGCGGATAGTGGCGCATCAACTCGACGTAGTAGGTCGGACCGCCCGTCCGCCCCGGGCCCGCGTGGATCGAGCGCGCCTGCACCGGCATCCGGTCCCGTTGCTCGGCGTCGATCGAGGGCTGGTAGACGGCGAAATAGTCCTCGGCGAGCATCAGCCGCTCTTCCCGGTTGAAGGCCTGCTGCAGGCCGTCCAGCAGCACCCGGGCCTCGGGATCGTCGGTGGGGACCGGACGCGGCAGCGTGACCGTCCCCGGCCCGGCGATGGCCACGCCATACGTCGGGGGCCGGCCGCCCTCCGCGTCACGCAGCACGGGGCGCGTCGCCGTCCGGCTGTGCAGGACCACCTGCTGCTGGCAGAAACTCGGCACCCACGTCGGGCGGTCGACCGTGACCTGACGCGGGGACTCACCCGGTGTCAGTAGGGTCCACTCGCGCGGCGCCGCGGGCAGGCCCCACCAGGCGCGCGGGCAGTCCTCCAGCCGGATGGGGACGACCGCCTCCTTGGCCGGGCCGGGCCACGGCATGCGCCATCGGCCGCGGTCGTGCGCGGCCACCGGCAGCATCACGCCGTCGTCACGAACGAGCGCGAGGAGAAAGGCGTCGGACTGGGCGTCGACGAGGGGGGCAGCGAGCGCGAGGAGTGCACAGGCGATCAACAGCGAGGCGAGTGGACGCATCGGTCGTCTCCCGGCAGGGTGGCAGCGCGATGGTATCAGAGCGGGACCGACCAAGGTCCAGTGTCGCGCTGGGGGCATGATTGCTACAGTCGCCCGGAGCGTCAGGGTCGGGCGTTGCGTACAATGGGGTGCTGGCTCGGCTGCGATGCGTGCAGAGAGCCCTGATTTCCCCACGTTTCGCGAGGACGCCTGACATGAACGCCCAAATCGGCATGGACATCAACGAGCGAGCCCGCCGGGCCCTGACCCGGGTGCCGCCCTCGGTCAAGGTCACCGACGAGATGGTCGCCGACGTGGCCGACGCCCTGCGAGGGGCCGTGCGTGCGGCCTATCAGAACGCCGCCGTGATCGCCACGAGCCGCACCCATGGGGATGTGTCGCTCGAGGACTCGCGCGCGCGCCGTGCCGAGGCGCAGGAACTCGCGCATGTGTACGAGAAGCTGGCGAACGAGAGCCGCTGAGGTCGCCGGCCCACCGCGGCGGGCCCTGGGCACGCTCCGTTCGATCCAGCCCTAACCGCGGGGATCCCGCGAAAGGACGGAGTGGCGTGTTGACTGTCGTGCGTGTCGTGTTGGGCCGAGCCGTGCTCGGGAGTGCCATGGTGATTGGTCTGGCCGGGACACCTGTCCTGGCGCAGGCGCCCGCGCCGCCGCCGTGTCCGTGCGTCGAGCCGCCGCCGCCCCCGCCGCCGGTGTGGACCGGGTCGTTCGGGGCGGGCCTGGCGATCACGCAGGGGAACAAGGACACGAGCAACTTCAACCTGTCCTTCGACGTCAAGCGCGACCCGAAGACCAGGACCCTCTTCAAGGCTGACGGCCTCTACATCCTGGCCACCGAAGGCGGCGAGGAGAATGCCGATCGCGGCATCATCAACGGTCGCGTCGAGCGCCTCATCACCGACCGCGCCTACACCTTCGTCCAGGTCAGCTACGTCCGGGATCGCTTCAAGGACATCGACTACCTGATCGCGCCGACCGTCGGCCTCGGCTACAAGCTCGTCGCCACCGATCGCACCACCCTCGACGTCGACAGCAGCGTCGGCATGGTCTTCGAGAAGAACACCGGGTTCGACCTCGAGTCCGACGGCGCCGTGACCTTCGGCGAGAAGTTCACCCACAAGATCTCGAGCAGCGCCGCCTTCACCCAGGGCGCCACCGCCCTGTGGAAGATGAACGACTTCGGCGACGCGCTGTATACCTTCAGCGCCGGCCTCGCGGCGTCGGTCACTACGCGCGTCCAGCTGAAGCTCGAGTTCCAGGATGTCTACAAGACGCGGCCGACGGGGCTGCTGGTCGACAAGAACGACATCGCCTTCATCACCGCGTTCGTGTACAAGTTCTAGCCGGGAGCCAGACACATGTTGAAGGAATTCAAGGAATTCGTCGCGCGCGGGAACGTCCTCGATCTCGCGGTCGGCGTCATCATCGGCGCGGCGTTCGGCGCCATCACCAAGTCGGTGGTGGACGATCTCGTCATGCCGATCATCGGGCTGATCATCGGCAAGGTCGATTTCGCCAACCTGTTCGTGACCCTCAGCCCGGGCAAGCTGGCCGGACCCGCGGCGACGCTGGCCGAAGCGAAGGCGGCCGGGGCCGTCACGCTGAACTACGGCCTGTTCATCAATGTCGTCATCAACTTCTTCCTGATCGCCTTTGCGGTCTTCCTGCTCGTGAAGTTCGTCAATCGTCTGCGCGCCCAGATGGTCCGGGCCGCCGAGGAGACGGTGGCGCCGCCCGCCGAGGACGTGCTGCTGCTGCGCGAGATCCGCGACGAACTCAAGCGCTCGCGTGCCTGACCTCCCGCTGGTCGAGTGCGTCCCGAATGTCTCCGAGGGCCGCGATCCTGTCGTGATCGCGGCCCTTGCCGCAGCCATCCGTGACGTCCCCGGCGTGCGGTTGCTGCACGTCGACCCGGGCGCCGACGCCCATCGCACCGTCTTCACCTTCGCCGGAGAGCCCGAGGCCGTCGGAGACGCCGCCGTCGCCCTGGCGCGCACCGTCGCCGCATATGTGGACATGCGGCAGCACCACGGCGCGCATCCGCGCCTCGGGGCCCTGGACGTCTGTCCGTTCGTGCCGGTGCATCGGGTGTCGCTCGACCGGTGCGCGATGGTCGCGCGACGGGTGGCGGCCACGCTCGCCCACGACGTCGGCATGCCGGTGTACCTCTACGAGGCGGCGGCGTTCCGATCCGACCGCCGCGCCCTGCCGGTGCTGCGTCGAGGGGAGTACGAGGGACTGGCGGCCAGACTCGGTGACCCCGCCTGGTTGCCCGACTTCGGTCCGCGCGTCCTGCATCCGTCCATGGGCGCCGCCATCGTCGGCGCCCGGCCGTTCCTCATCGCGTGGAATCTCTCGCTGGATACGGCCGACGCGCACGTCGCCACGCAGATCGCCCGACGCGTGCGCGCATCAGGCTGGACCAGCGTCGTCAACGGGCAGCGCGTCCGCCTGCCCGGGCGATTGCCGGCGGTCCGAGCGGTGGGGTGGGAGATGCCGTCGTACGGTCAGGCCCAGGTGTCGCTGAATCTGCTCGACTTCCAGACCACCCCGATGCACGAGGCGTATCGCGTCGTGAGCGAGGAGGCCGCCGCGGTGGGGGCCTCCGTCATTGGGTCGGAACTCGTCGGGCTCGTGCCGCTCGAGGCGCTGCGGGCCTCGGGCCGTGCCGCCCTCGGGGCGGCCGCCGCCGGGGCCTCCGACACGGCGCTCGTGGATGCGGCGCGGCAGATGCTCGGCCTCGATGCCGTCCATCCGTTCGACCCCCGCGCGCGCGTCCTCGAATGGGCGCTGGCCGACGCCTCCGTCGCCTGAGGCGTCAGTCCCGCGCGGCCGCGGCTGCGGTCGCCGGTGCGGACTTGCTGGCGGGCACCGCCGGCGCGGCCGGCAACACCCCGCCGAGCAGGGTGCGGACCCAGAAGTCGTGCGTCTCGCGGGCGGCGTGCTTGCGCTGGCTGGCCTGCAGGCCGTGGCGCGAGTCGGGGTAGACCATCAACTCGAACGGCTTGTCGTGTTCGGTCAACCAGTCCACGACCTGCATCGAGTTCTGCATGTGGACGTTGTCGTCGATCGTGCCGTGGGTCAGGCGCAGGCCGCCGACGTAGCGGTCGGCCCAGGTCAGCACCGCGCCATCGCGATAGCCATCCGGGTTCTCGCTCGGGCGGTCCATGTAGCGCTCGGTGTAGATCGTGTCGTAGAGCCGCCAGTCGCTGACCGGCGCGCTCGCGACGCCCACGTTGAACTGCGGCGCGCCCTTCGTGAGCGCCATCAGCGTCGTGTAGCCTCCGTAGCTGCCTCCCGTGATCCCGATGCGGTCCCTGGCGACGAACGGCTGGGCACGCAGCCAGTCCGCCGCCTTGCCGTAGTCGTGCATCTCCCACTTGCCGAGCGCACGATGCATCAGCGCGACGCCCGTCTTGCCGTGGTGGCCGCTGCCCCGGTGATCGAGGGCCATCCAGATCACGCCGCGCTGCGCCCAGTAGTGCGCCTGCGTCGAGGCCCACGCGTTGCGCACCGTGCCGGCATCCGGCCCGCCGTAGATGCTGATGATCACCGGATAGCGCTTCTTCTTGTCGAAGGTCGGCGGCAGCACCCACAGCGCGGGCAGATCGACGCCATCGCCCGAGGGGATGGTGAAGACCTCGGCCGTGCCCCACGCATACGTGCCGGTCGTCTCACCGCGCGCCGACGCCACCTCTCGCACGACGGTGCCATCCGCGCGGTGCAGCGTCAGCGTCGCCGGAGCGGTCACGCTCGAGCGGGTCGCCAGGAAGTGCTTGCCGTCGGGGGCCATGCGGACGGTGTGGGTGCCGGCAATGGTGGTCAGCGTGTCCACCCCCGTGCCGTCGAGGCGCACGCGGCGGACCTCCGTGTTCCACGTCTGGCCGGTCTCACCGGGCTGCGCCATCACGTACACCACGCCGGCGCCCTCGTCGACGTGCAGGAGGCTGCGCACGCGCCACGCGCCACTGGTCAGCTGCCGCGTGCGCGTGCCGTCGGGGGCATGCAGATACAGGTGATCCCACCCGTCCACGTCGCTGCGCACCAGCAGGTCGCCGTTGGTCAGGGTGGTCAGATCCTCGTAGAAGCTGACCCACGAGGCCTGCTTCTCCTCGAGCACCGTGGTGACGGCGCCCGACGTCGGGTCACCGTGCAGCAGCCGGAGGGTGTCCTGCTCGCGATTCATCCACTGGATGAACAGTCGCTGGCTGTCGCGGGTCCACGACAGCCAGGCGAGGTAGTGGTCGGCCCGCGGCGGGAACTGCATCCAGGTGACCTTGCCGCCCGTCGCGGCCACGGCGCCCACCTGGACGTACGGGTTGGCGTCGCCGGCTTTCGGGTAGCGCTGCAGCTCGAGCCGACCGTGCTGGCCATCGGCCCAGTAGATCGGAAAGATCGGCACCGGCGCGTCGTCGAAGCGCAGGAAGGCGAGGCGGGTGCTGTCGGGCGACCACCAGAACGCCCGGTAGTTGCTGCCGCGGCCCAGAATCTCCTCGAAGTACACCCACGAGGCGTAGCCGTTGCGGATGGTGTCGCTGCCGTCGCTGGTGAGCTGCCGTTCGAGATGCGCGGTCAGATCGTACGTGTAGAGGTTGCCGCCACGCGTGTAGGCCAGCTGACGACCGTCGGGTGACAGCGTCGGGTTCTCCTCGGTGGCGGTCGTCTGGGTCAGGCGTCGGCTCGTGCGCGCGGCCACGTCCACGGCCCAGAGGTCGCCCCCGACCACGTAGATCCGATGCGCATCGTCGGCGGTCCGCGCGGCGACCGGGTTGTTGGTCAGTCCGTTGGGCGCGATCGACGTCAGGGTGGCAGGGTCTTCGTGCAGGGTGGCCGATCCGTCCGCGGCGCGCACCTTCCACACCTTGCCCTCGCGGACCTCCAGCCAGTGGTCGCCGTCGAGCCAGCCCGTCACCTGGGGGAGGCCCTCGAGGCCCGCCTGACCAGCCCCACGGCCTGCCCCGGCAAACGCCTCCTCGTAGGTGAACCACCGCGTGCCTCGCGCCTGACCGAACACCGGCGGCGCCAGGAGGAAGGTGAGCAGGGCGGAGGCGAGCAGACGACGCGGCATGCAGGTGACCCTCGGAGAGGCGCGGGCGGCACGGCGCGTGTCCGGCCCGGGAAAACGCCGAGTGTATCGCAGCGCAACGGTACAATTCGTCGGGTGAGAGTTGCGACCGCCGTACTGGTGGCTCTGGGTGCTGCGGGAGCGACCCGGGCCGTGGCCCAGCCCCCCCTTCCTACCGTCGACGAGCGGGTCGTCGTCACCGGCACTGCCGCGCCAGCCACGGCGGGCTCGGTGGGGCGCACCCTCGCCGTCGTCACGGCCGACGACCTCCGGCGCCTGCCGATCGCGTCGGTCCCGGACGCCCTGCGGCTGCTGCCGGGGGTGTGGGTCCGGCAGCGTGGGCCGTTCGGATCCCAGACGGACATCAGCATTCGCGGCGCCTCGTTCGGCCAGACCCTGGTGCTGGTGAATGGCGTGCGCATCAACGACCCGCAGACCGGGCACCACAACGGCGATCTGCCCGTGGCCCTCGAGGACATCGCGCGGATCGAACTGCTCGCGGGCGCGGGCTCGTCCCTGCACGGGGCCGACGCCGTGGGCGGGGTCATCAACATCATCACCACGCAGGACGCCACCAGTCCGTCGGCGCGGCTCGCGGCGGGCGAGCACGGCCTCGTGCAGAGTGGCGCGGCCTGGCGCCCGGCGGATCTCGGCGTCATCACGGGCCTCAGCGCGTCGGTCGATCGCTCGTCGGGGTTCGCGCCAGCCCGCGAGTTCGTCCATCAGCAGGTCCGTCTCGACCTGCGATTGGGCGCAACCACCGTCGCGGTGGCGCATCTCGACAAGGACTTCGGCGCGGCCGGCTTCTACGGGCCCGCGCCCTCGCAGGAGTGGACGACGCAGACGCTGGTGACGGCGCGGCATCAGCAGGCGGTGCGTCCGGCCTGGGCCCTCACGTCCGACGCCTGGTACAGGACGCACGGCGACGAATTCCTCTACGACCCGCGTGTGGCCGGCGCGGTGCCCAATCGGCATCGCACCCACGTGGTCGGTGGCGGCATGCGCGTCGGCGGACGACTCTCGCCGTCACTGCGCCTCACCGCAGGCATCGAAGGCACGGCCGACTGGTTGCGGTCGTCGGCGCTGGGGGACCGGCAAGAGGGGCGGGGCAGTGCCTTCAGCGAACTCGAAGCCAGGATCGGCCGTCTCCTGCTGTATCCGAGTGCCCGCCTCGACGCGTACACCACCTTCGGTTCGGCGTTCAGCCCATCACTGGCGGTGGCCCTGCCGGTCCGTCCCCGCGTGAAGTGGCGAGCCAGCGTCGGCCGCGCCTTCCGTGTGCCGACGTTCACGGAACGGTTCTATACGGACCCCAACCATCGGGCCAACGAGGCACTGCGCCCCGAACAGGGCTGGACCGCCGACACCGGCATGGACACCTACCTCGGCGGCACGTGGGTGGGGGCGGTCACCGGGTTCGTGCGCCGCGAGCGCGACGTGATCGACTGGGTCCGGCCCGATGCCACGCAGCGCTGGCGCACGGAGAACATCCGGGACGTCCGCAGCCATGGCCTCGAGACCTCGATTCGCGGGCAGCACGGCCCGGTCTCGCTCGGCGCGCAGTACAACTGGACGCGTGTCGAGACCGATCGGCTCGCCGGGCTGTCGAAGTACGTGGACGACTACGCGCCGCATGGCGCGGGGGCCGACCTCGGTGTGCAGTGGCCTGGGGCGGTCTCGACCGGACTGCGAGTCGAGCATCGCCGGCCGTTCGGGCGGAGCCCCTGGACGACGCTGGACGTGCGGGTGGCGCGGCCGATCCGCCGGTTCACGCCGTTCGTCGAGGTGGCCAACATCGGGGACGCCCGCTACGAGGAGATCCGTGGCGTGGCGATGCCCGGCCGCTGGGCCAGGGTCGGCGTGTCCGTCAAGTGAGGGAGTGACCGTGGCCAGAGGATGGGAGAGCAAGTCGATCGAGGACCAGCAGGAGGCGGCGGCAGCGCGGCGTGCGTCGCAGGCCGCGCCGGAGGTCTCGTCGGCTGATGCGGCGCGCCAGCAGGAACGTGATGCCCTGCACCTGGCGCGCGCCCGGGTCCTGTCCGACCTGCAGCGCGCCTGTCGTCCGGCCCATCGCGGCATGCTCGAACAGGCCCTGGCCGACGTCGACGCCAAGATCGACGCCCTGAAGGACCGCCGGTCATGACGCGACGCGGATGGCTGCTGCTCGCGGTCGCGACGTTCGCCTTGTCGGGCTGCCAGCGTGAGGCGCCGAGTCCACCGGCCACGGCGACGACGGCCCCCGCC
>NZ_JALHPM010000172.1:0-13580 GCF_022842525.1 Luteitalea sp. | reverse complement strand
TCCGGATTTCGTGGTCGATGTCGAGCGCCGCTGGGAGGCCCTGGCGCCGGCTGTGCCGCTCATCGTCGGCGGCCCTGCGACGGGGCCGGGGCAGGTGGTCGCGGCCTGCCGGGTGGCGCGACAGGCTGGCGTCCGCCCAGGACAGTCGCTGCGGGAGGCGGCGCGTCTGGCGCCGCAGGCCCGGTTCGTCCCCGGCATCCTCGACCGCTACGCCGAAGCCACCTCCCAACTGGACGAGCTGGTGCGGCGCTGGTGTGCCGAGGTCGACTGGGTGGCCATCGACCGCGCGGTCATCCCGGCGTCAGCCGTGCGCTCGGGCTCCCTCGCGGCTGCCGCCGACGCCATGCAGCGCGCGATCCGGGCCGAACTCGGCCTGAGTTCGGCCGCCGGCATCGCCGACACGGAGGTCGCGGCCAGCGTCGCCGCGGCACTCGTGGCGCCGTCCGGCCTGCTGCAGGTGCTGCCTGGCTACGACGAGCGGTTCCTCGCCCCGCTGGACCTGCGGTGGCTGGTGGGCCTGTCGACGGCCGCGCAGGACCGGCTGATCGCGCACGACATCACGACCATCGGTGCGCTGGCCGCGCTGGCCCCCCACGAGGCCGAGCGGATCATCGGCAGCGGGTGGGCCCCTGCGTGGCGGTCGGCGCGCGCGGAGGAACCGCGCGCCCTGGCGAGCACGACGCTTCCCCGCAGCCTGACCCGCGTGCTGCCCCTGCCCGCCCCGGTCGGTTCGGAGGACGTCCAGCTCGCCGCGGAGCATCTTGCCGATCAGGTGTCGCAGCGTCTGGCGCAGATCGGCGCCTTCGCTCACGCGGTCACCGTGCGGGTGATGGGCGCCGATCAGCGGTTTCGCAGCCGCGGCTTCACGCTGCGCGAGTCGACACGGCAGCGCGCGGACCTGGCTCCGGTGGCACGCACCCTGGCCGCGCGCCTGTGGAAGTACGGCGATCCCCCGACGCGCGTGAGCGTCGTCGCCAGCGGACTCACGGCCGACGGCCCGCAGCTCAGTCTGTTCGGGGTGCCGGTCCACGATCAGGCGACGTCGGTGCGGCGCCTGGACGGCCTGCGGACGGCCCGCAGCTTCAGAGCGCTCGCGAAGGGCTCACTGGCGCGTCGCACCCGCGCCAGCTAGCCCTGAGCCCTGAACCCCTAGGCGTGCTTGCCGTCGTGCTCGCACCCGACGTACTTCTCGTGGAACACGTTGCCGGTGTAGCCAAGTTCCTTGAGGCCGGGTTCGGACGCGAAGTAGATGCCCGAGACCCATCCCTTGATGTGATCGAAGTGGTCACGCAGGGTGGTCGGTCCAGCCGGCGTCTCCGGCACGGGAATCGGATCGCCCTTCTTCCAGAACACCGGCTGACGACTCGGCTGCCCGGTCGAGGCCTCGGTCAGCAGGGCCACCTGGTCGGCCGCGGCCAGATCCTTGAAGGGCGCCTGCTTCGCCTTCAGGGCCGCGCCATCCATCGCGCCGAGGGCCGTGATGAAGCGTCGGCGCGTCTCGGGCGATTCCACCGTGAGCAGCTTGTCGAGGAACTCGGGCGTTCCGGAGGCCTTCGCGCCGGGCACGATCAACTCGGCGAGCACGACCACCGTGGCGAACTGGTGGGCATCGAAGGTCGTCGGCACGTAGGGGGCGGCCTTGCTGGCCGCCGCGGGCTTCCGCGTCTGCGCGGCCACGGCGCCGGCGTGCTGGTGCACCTGCTCCGCGTTGGCCTCCGCCAATCCGGGGACGGCAAGGGAGGCGCCGAGTCCAGCAGCCAGCGTCTGCAGCGCGGAGCGCCGAGACAGGCCGCCCTCGGGCGAGGGTTGGATGACCGGCAGCGTACGACCGTCCTTCATGCGCGGAACTCCTCCATGGTGAGCGTTTCGCCGAACCATAGCACATCATCGCGGGCCGTCGCGCCATTTGACCCACGAGCAGACCAATGGCTATGCTGCCGTTCACCTTTCTTCCTCAGCCAGGAGTCGAGCAGTGGCGCAAGCCTCGCGTGATCAAGCGGGTCGGACCTTCGATGTGATCGTGGTGGGATCGGGCGCGTCTGGCGGCTGGGCCGCCAAGCGGCTCTCGGAGGCCGGCATCTCCGTCGCCCTTCTCGATGCCGGGCGGTCGCTGACCGATGCGGACTACAAGGAGCATGCGGCGGCGCACACGCTCGAGTACCGCAACCGCGCCAACGATCGCATCCGCCAGACGCGTGGTCGCCAGAAGGACTGCTACGCCTGCACCGAGTACAACTACGACTGGTTCGTCAACGACAACGACGAGCCCTACACGACGCCGCAGGGCAAGCCGTTCTCCTGGCAGGGCCGCACCCGCATCATCGGTGGCCGCACCAATGTCTGGGGCCGTCAGAGCTATCGCTTCAGCGACTACGACTTCAAGGCCGCCAGCATCGACGGCCATGGCATCGATTGGCCGATCGCCTACAAGGACCTCGAGTCGTACTACGACATGGTCGAGGAGTACGTCGGCATCTCGGGCATGCCCGAGAACGACCCGATGCTGCCCGACAGCAAGTTCCATCCGCCGATGGGGTTCAACTGCGCCGAGCACCACGTGCGCAACGTCATCAAGAAGTCGCACAACCGCACGCTGACGATCGGACGCGCCGCCAACATCACCAAGCCGATCAACGGCCGCGCCGCCTGTCACTACTGCGGGCCGTGCGAGCGCGGGTGCATGACGCACTCCTACTTCAACTCGGCCTTCACGACCGTGGCCGATGCGCTCAAGACCGGCAAGTGCACCCTCATCCAGAACGCGATGGTGTACCAGGTGCTGATGGACGCCAGCGGCAAGAAGGCCCGGGGCGTCTCGTACATCGACCGCACCACGCGGCAGCTGAAGGACGTCAATGCGCGGGTGGTGATTCTGGCCGCGCAGGCGCTCGAGTCGGTGCGCATCCTGCTCAACAGCCGCGAAGGCGGCCTGGCCAACAGCAGCGGCGTGCTCGGCAAGTACCTGATGGACCACACGTGGGTGGCCGGCGGCGCCAGCGCGGAGTTCCCCGATCATGCGCAGAAGCCGAGCGTGAACGGCCCGAACCGGCCCAACGGCACCTACGTGATCCGCTTCCGCAACCGGCCGGGTGAGCCTGCGCACAAGGACTTCCTGCGCGGCTACGGCTACCAGGGCGGCGGCTCGAACAACTTCAACTACGGCGTGTCCGGCTTCGGCCCGGCCTACAAGGAGGCGGTCGCCAACTCCGGCGTGACGCAGTTCGCGTTCTCGGGCTTCGGCGAGGTGCTGCCCTACGAGGACAACCACGTCGCGCTCGATCCCAACGTCGTCGACACGTTCGGCATTCCGGTGTTGCGGATCTCCATGGAGTGGAAGGAGAACGAGAAGAAGATGATCCCGGACATGGGCTACGCGGCGGCCGAGATGCTCGAGGCCGCCGGTGGCAGGAACATCCGGCCGTTCTTCTTCCTCGATCGCGTGCCTGGCTACGGCATCCACGAGATGGGCATCGCCCGCATGGGGGCCGACCCGAAGACCTCGGTGCTCAACCAGTTCCAGCAGACCCACGACATCGGCAACCTGATGGTGACCGATGCGAGCGGCTTCACGTCCGGCGGCTGCCAGAACCCGACGCTGACGATCATGGCGCTGACGGTGCGCTCCTGCGATCACCTGATGGCGCAGATGAAGGCCGGGACCGTCTAGTGCAGGCCCCCGCCTCGTCTGCGGCCGTCGCCGGCACGCGGTTCGACGTCATCGTCGTCGGGTCGGGCGCCTCGGGGGGATGGGCGGCCAAGCGGCTCAGTGAGGCCGGGCTGCAGGTGTGCATGCTGGAGGCCGGCAGGGCGCTGACCGATGCCGACTACCAGGAGCACGTCCCGGCCCACGCCCTGCCCTACCGGGCCCGGGCCGATGAGGTGATTCGGCGCACGCGACCGAAGCAGAAGGACTGCTACGCCTGCCGCGAGTGGAACTACCACTGGTTCGCCAACGACATCGACGAGCCCTACACCACGCCGAGCGACAAGCCGTTCGCGTGGATGGGACGCCTGCGCGTCGTCGGTGGGCGCACCAACGTGTGGGGCCGCCAGAGCTATCGGCTGGGCGACATCGATTTCAAGGCCGCGAGCCACGATGGGCACGGCATCGACTGGCCGCTGACCTACACGGACCTCGCCCCCTACTACGACCTGGTGGAGGAGTACGTCGGCATCACCGGCATCGCCGAGGGGCCTGACGCGGTGGTGCCCGATGGCCGCTTCCACCCGCCGATGGGGCTGTCGTGCGTCGAGCATGGCGTGCGCAATCGCCTGCGACGCCAGTTCGGGCGAACGATGACGCTGGGGCGGTCGGCCAACATCACGAAGCCGATCAACGGGCGCGGCGCGTGTCACTACTGCGGGCCCTGCGAGCACGGCTGCGCCACGCACTCGTACTTCAACAGTGCCTTCACGACGGTGGCCGATGCGGTCGCGACGGGCCGGACCACCCTCGTGACCGGTGCCATGGTGTCGCAGGTGCTGACCGATCCCGCGACCCGCAAGGCGACTGGCGTCCGCTACGTCGACCGCGCCACGCGACAGGTGCGCGAGGTCCATGCCAGGGTCGTGGTGCTGGCCGCGCAGGCGCTCGAGTCCACACGCATTCTCCTCAACAGCCAGGACGGCGGTCTGGCCAACGGCAGCGGCGTGCTCGGCCGGTACCTGATGGATCACATCAGCGGCGGCGGAGCGGCCGCCGAGTTCCCCGATCTGGCCGGCACCGTCATGGGCCCGGGCAGTCCGCGCCGCCCGAACGGCATCTACCTGATGCGGTTCCGCAACCTGCCCGGCCAGCCGGCGTCGGCGTCGAAGGACTTCCTGCGGGGCTACGGCTACCAGGGCGGCGGCAGCACGGGCCTGCGCAGCAACGCCCCGGGCTTCGGTGCCGCCTACAAGGCCGCGTTGCGCGAGACCAGCACGACGTTCAGTCTCGGCGGGTTCGGGGAGTGCCTGCCGCACGCGGACAACCACGTGGCGCTGGACCGGGATGTCGTCGACGCCTGGGGCATCCCCGTGTTGCGGGTGTCCATGCGCTGGACCGACAACGAGCTCGCCCTGCGCCGAGACATGGCGGTGCAGGCCGCCGAGATGCTCGAGGCCTTGGGTGGACGGCAGATCCAGATTCGGCTGAATGCGCGGCAGATTCCTGGCTACGGCATCCACGAGGTCGGGACGGCCCGCATGGGCGCCGACCCGAAGCAGTCGGTGCTCAACCAGTTCCAGCAGGCGCACGAGCTGCAGAACCTGTTCGTCACCGACGGCGCCGGCTTCCCGTCCATCGCCTGCCAGAATCCGACGCTGACGATCATGGCGCTCACCGTCCGCAGCTGCGACTACATGCTCGAGCAGATGAAGACCGGGAATCTGTAAGGCGGACCGGTCAGGTCCCCGAGCGATTCCTCCTACACGAAATCTTTTCTCTTTTTTCACAATGGTGTGACGGTTTAGCATGCCGTCACCTAGTTGTCAGACCACTCGGTCCTCAAGGAGCTTTCGATGTTTCACGACTCGAGGTCGGGGAACCAACGTGCCCTGCGCACGGTTCTCTACTTCTGCCTCGCCCTGCTGCTGAGTGCCCTGCCGGCACTCGCCCAAACCATCACCGGCCGTATCGACGGCAAGGTCACCGACTCGTCGGGCGGCGTCCTGCCCGGCGCCACGGTGACCGTCGTCAACGAAGGGACCGGCCTCACCACGGTCCGCGTCACCGACGAATCCGGCACCTTCACCATCACCAACCTCCCGGTCGGCTCCTACAGTGTGACGGCCGAGCTCCAGGGCTTCCGGCGCCAGCAGCGCACGGGCTTCGAGCTGACCGCTGACGGCCGACTCACGGCAGATTTCAGCCTCGGGGTCGGCGAATTGTCCGAGTCGGTCGAAGTGACCGCCGTCGCCGGCGAGGCCGTCAACCGGACCTCGGGCGAGGTCGCCCGCACCATCGACTCGCAGCAGATCAAGGACCTGGCCTTCAACGGCCGCAACTACCTCGAACTCGCGTCGCTGATTCCGGGTTCGGTCGCGACGGACTTCGACCCGCTCGCCCTGGCCACCAGCCTGAGCACCACCGGGCAGTCGATCAACGGTAACCGCGGCAACACCAACAACCTCACCATCGACGGCACCTCGAACCAGGACTCGGGGTCCAACGGCAGCCAAGTCAACAACGTCAGCCTGAGCTTCATCGATCAGGTGAAGATCCAGACCTCCAATTTCTCGGCCGAACTCGGTCGCAACAGCGGCGCCGCCGTCAACGTCGTCACCCGCAGCGGCACCAACCGCTACCGCGGCACCGCGCGCTACGACCTCCGCGACGAGAAGTTCGATTCGCCGAACTACTTCGCGCCGCGCAACGCCGCGGGTGAGCGCACCAAGCCGCCCCTGGAGTTCCGCAACTTCGAGGGCGCACTCGGCGGTCCGATCATCAAGAACAAGCTGTTCTTCTTCGGCGGCCAGCAGTACCGCACCATCAACCGGTTCACCAACCCGTCGCGGCAGACGCTGCCCACCACGGCCGAACTGAACGGCGACTTCTCCTTCCGTCTCCGTGGCGCCGACGGTCTCGTCGGGACGGCCGACGATGGCGTCCTGCGCGACCCGCAGACCGGCGAGCAGTTCGCCGGCAACGTCATCCCGACCAGCCGTATCACGACCAACGGCCGCGCGTTTGCCAACATCTACCGGGCGATGCAGGGCCGCGCCGCGTCGTTCACGGACACGCCGACGGCCAACAACACCACCTTCCAGGAGTACAACCCGTTCGAGTCCCGTCAGGACATCGTCAGGCTCGACTGGCAGGCCACCGACAAGCAGCGCGTCTACGGCCGGTACATCCATGACGAGTACAACCTGATCGAGCCGTTCGGGACGTTCTCGGGCGCCGCCCTCCCTACCGTGCCGACGGATCGGTCGCGACCGGGCACCAGCTACCAGGTCGGCCACACGTACGTGATCAGCACCAACGTGATCAACGAGGCCAAGATCGGCGCCTCCTGGAACGGGCAGCGCATCAAGCCCGTGGGCGACCTCTGGCTGCGTGACACCTACGGCATCACCTACCCGGAGCTGTTCGACATCCCGGGCTACGTCGCCGGTGGCATCCCGAACGTGCAGGTTGCCGGGTTCGCCAGCGTCCGCGGCCCCGACTTCGCCCTGCTGTCGCCGACCACCGACATCACCGTGCAGGACACGCTGACCTGGATCCGTGGCAACCACTCGATCCGCAGCGGCGTGGCCATCTCGCGCAACCGCAAGGATCAGAACGGTCGCGGCAACTACTTCGGGCAGGCCAACTTCAACCCCGGCGGCAACCCGAACAGCACGAGCAACGCCGTCGCCGACATGCTGCTGGGCAACTTCCGGACGTACGAAGAAGCGTCGCAGGATCCGGTCGGGTTCTTCCGCTTCACGACGTACCAGGGCTTCGTGTCCGACACGTGGCGCGTCCGCAGCAACCTGAGCCTCGAGGTCGGTCTGCGGTACGAGTACACGGACCCGACGTATACGCAGCAGAACAACCTCGTCAACTTCGATCCGTCGCGCTACGACCCGAACCAGGCCGTGCAGGTCCGCACCAACGGCCTCCTCGTGCCCGGCATCGGCAACCGGTTCAACGGCCTGGTGCTCGCGGGCGATGGCATTCCGGACGACCAGCAGGGACGCGTCAGCCTGCTGACCGGCGGCGACTACGACAAGATCCCGTTCGGCGCCCCGCGCGGTCTCTACGAACCGCAGCACCTGTTCATGCCGCGCTTCAGCTTCTCGTATTCGCTCACGCCGACAACGGTCGTCCGTGGCGGCGTCGGGCTGTTCTACGACAAGCCCGAAGGCAACCTCGTGTTTTCGCAGATGAACCTGCCGCCGGTGCTGGCCAACACGGTGTACGAGAACTTCAACATCGCCAATCCCTCGAGCGGCGCCTCTGGCGCGGTCGGCGCGGTCGGCACGATCAACGCCATCGATCCGAACCTGGAGTTGCCGCACCAGACCAACTACAGCATCGGCGTCCAGAAGGAACTGGGCCGTGGCTACTTCGCCGAGGCCTCGTACGTGGGCAACACCGGCCGCAGCCTGATTCGCCAGCCCGACATCAACCGCGCCAGCTTCAACGACCTGCGCGCCAACGCGGCCCTGCCGTCGGCGCAGCGCGTGTCGGAGAACTTCCTGCGTCCGTACAAGGGCTACTCGTCGATCCGCATGCGCGTGAGTGACGCCAGTTCGCAGTACCACTCCATGCAGCTGTTCGCGGCCAAGCGGCGCGGCGACTTCCAGTTCACGGTGTCCTACACCCTCGGTCGTGTCCTGACCAACGCCAGCGGCAACGGCGACAACGACACGGCCGACGGCGCCAACGATCTGGACTTCTTCTACGGTCCGGCGACCTTCGACCGTCGCCACGCGTTCATCAACACGCTGACCTACCGTCTGCCGTGGCTGCGTGACCGTGGTGGCGTCCTCGAGGCCGTGCTCGGGGGCTGGGAAGCCAGCAGCAAGTACCGCTTCCAGTCGGGCCAGTACCTCACGGCGAGCGGCAACTCGTCGATCGGCGGCCGTCGCGCCGAGTACCTCGGCGGCGACATCGCCATCGACAACGCCGACGAGCTCCGCTGGTTCAACACCGCGGCCTTCGGCAACCCGCCCGAGGACCGGCGTGGTACGGCCACGGTGGGACAGATTCAGGGTCCGAGCTTCTCGCAGCTCGACATGTCGTTCCGCAAGAACTTCCGCTTCGGCAAGCGCTACAACCTGACGCCGATCTTCGACGTCTTCAACCTGTTCAACACGGTCAACCTGACCAACCCGAACGTCAACGCCAATGACGTCGCGTTCGGCACCATCAACGGCGCCCAGCCGCCACGCCAGTTCCAGATTGGCGCGCGGTTCGACTTCTAGGCGCGTGCCCGGGCCGCATGGCTCGGGCCCGGTGTGACCAGGGGCGGCGATTCCACCGAATCGCCGCCCTTTCCTGTCTCGACCTGCACTACCATCATCGGGTGTCGCCTCGGCAGAAACCGGACGTCCCGCTGGTGGCCGCGCCCGCCGTCCTCGAACGGCTGCTGCGCCACTACCCCACGCCGGACACTGAACTCGTCTACCGGTCGCCCTTCGAGCTGTTGATCGCGACGGTGCTGTCGGCCCAATCCACCGACAAGCGGGTCAACGAGACGACGCCGACCCTGTTCGCCCGCTTCCCTGACGCCGCTGCGCTGGCCGCGGCCGACCCGGCCGACGTCGAACCGCTGATTCACGCCACGGGATTCTTCCGGGTCAAGGCCAAGGCGATCATCACGCTCTCGCAGCGCCTGGTGCAGGACCACGCCGGCCAGGTGCCGGCCGACATGGACGTGCTGACCACGCTGCCGGGTGTCGGGCGCAAGACCGCCAACGTGGTGCTCGGCCATGCGCTCGGCGTGCCCGGCCTGCCGGTCGACCGCCATGTGCTGCGCGTGACCGAGCGCATCGGGCTCACGCACGAGACGACGCCGGAGGCCGTGGAGCGAGACCTCTGCGAGGCGGTGCCCGCGGCGGACTGGACGCGCATGTCCGACGCCCTGATCCTGCACGGCAGGCGGATCTGCCGGCCGAAACCGTTGTGTGACGTCTGCGAGGTCGCAGACGTGTGTCGGTACCCGTTCAAGACCGGTGGCCTGGCCCCCCTCGACCTCGCGGCCACGCCCGTGGCACGCCGGGCCCGACGGACGAAGGCCGTCACGCGATGACCAGAGACGAGTTCGCGACTCTGATCGAGGAGGCGCTGACGCTGATCCCGGAGCATTTCCGGGAAGCCATGCGCAACATCGCGATCATCGTCGAGGAATACCCGCCGGCCGAGATCCTCACGGAGATGGAGATCGAGCCGCCCGACACCCTGTACGGCCTGTATCTCGGCACACCCGTCACCGAACGCCCCTGGGGCGATGGCAACCGTGAGCCCGATCAGATCGTGCTGTACCAGGGTCCGCACGAGGAGGACGCCGTCAACGAGGACGATCTCGTCGCCATGGTGGCCGAAACCCTGATCCACGAGATCGGCCACTACTTCGGCATGTCCGAAGAAGAGATCCAGGAAGTCGAGGAGCAGTTCTGGGCCCAGCAGGACGGAGAGGGCGACTAGTGGCCCCACCATCCCCAGGCGTGGGGAGCCGGAGGCCGGCTCGCAAGCGGTTCGGCCAGCACTTCCTCGAACGCCCCTGGATCGACAAGATCATCGCCGCCGTGGCGCCGCAGCCCGGCGAGGTGTTTCTCGAGATCGGCCCCGGGCGCGGACAGTTGACCGCCCCGCTCGCCCGGGCCGGTGCCATCGTCCACGCCGTCGAGATCGATCGAGACCTCGTCGCCGAGTTGACGGCGCGGGCGCTGCCCCGCGTGCACGTGCACGAGGGCGACTTCCTCGAGGTGCCCACCGAGACCTGGTTCCAGGGCGACACGCCCTACCGCGTCGCCGCGAACCTGCCCTACAACGTCTCGACCCCTGTCCTCGGACGCCTGCTGCGCCTCGCGCGCGAGGGCTGCGTCGCCAACGCGGTGCTGATGCTGCAGAAGGAAGTCGCCGATCGCCTGATGGCGCACCCCGGCAGCGGCGACTACGGGCCGCTGGCCATCGCGATGGCCCTGCAGGCCGACGTCACGCGCGCGTTCGTGCTGCCGCCCGGCGCCTTCCGGCCTCCGCCGAAGGTGCACTCCGCCGTCGTCCGCATCGACTTCCGGCCGGACCGTGTCGCCATCGACGACCTGGCGCGCTTCAATGCCATCGTGCGACATGTCTTCACGCAGCGCCGCAAGATGCTCGGCACCACGCTGCAGAGCCTCGCCAAGGGCGAAGGCGCCGACGGCCGCGCCTGGCTGGCCGAGGCCGGCATCGACGGCCAGCGCCGGGCCGAGACCCTGACGCTCGAGGAGTTCGCGAGGCTGGCCGCCGCCGCCCGGCGCCCCGCCTAGGCACCCGTGGTATCTTGTTGACCGTTGTAGGACTTAGCGGATTCAGCCCAACCCAGTGGGTCTGAGTTCTGAAGGCCGACGCTGGCGCCCGCCAGGTCTGTTGGCTGTCCGTGTCCACGGCGTCGGTCTCCCACCCTGACCGGCCGTCGCGGCGCAGCGCAAGTGTGACACCGACGCAGCAGGTCGCTGCGACGGACGTGTCGTCGGCGCACCGCCGACGCCCTGGGATGTTTTCGAGCGAGATGACCGTACCCGAGAAGACGCTGGCGCAGCCGGTCGACGTGGTGCCGCTTGGCGGCCTGCGCGAATTCGGCATGAACACGATGGCGATCACGTGTGGCGAGACCACCATCGTCGTCGATGCCGGCGTGATGTTCGCCGAGCCCGACCTGCCGGGCGTGGACCTCGTGGTGCCAGACCTCGCGTATCTCGAGGGGCTGGGCCACAAGGTCGCCGCGGTGTTCCTGACGCACGGCCACGAGGACCACATCGGCGGGCTCGCCTACCTGATGCCGCTGGTCGACGGGCCGGTCTACGGCTCGAAGCTGGCGCTGGCGCTGGTCGAGCACCGCCTCGAGCAGCATCGCATCGACGTGCGCGGTCGCCTGAAGCCGGTGACGCCACGTGAGCGTGTCCAGGTGGGGCCGTTCACGATCGAGTGCCTCCGGGTCACCCACAGCATGCCGGACTGCCTGGCCCTGGCGATTCACACCCCCGCCGGCGTCCTCATCCACACGGGTGATTTCAAGATCGACCACACGCCGCTCGACGGCGAGACGACCGACCTGCCGCGGCTGGCCGAGCTCGGGCAGCAGGGCGTGCTGGCTCTCTTTGCCGACAGCACCAACGTCGACCGTCCGGGCGTGGCGGGCTCCGAGCGGGACGTGATCGACGGCTTCGAGGAGATCTTCACCTCCACGGCCGGCAAGATCGTCGTGGCGATGTTCGCGTCGAGCATCCACCGGATGCAGATCCTCGCCGACCTCGCCGCCCAGTTCGATCGCCACGTGGCCTTCGTCGGCCGTGGCGTGGTGGACAACTCGGAGACGGCGCAGCGCCTGGGGCTGCTGCGCATTCCGACTGGCGTCCAGATCCGTGACACGGAGGTCCGCAACTTCCCCGCCAGCGATGTCGTGTGCATCACGACCGGCTCGCAGGGGGAACCGGCCGCCGCGCTCTCGCGCATCGCCATCGACGACCATCGCTTCGTCAAGGTGGACGACGACGACGTGGTGGTGTTCTCGGCGCGGGCCATTCCCGGCAACGAGCGGGCGATCGGCCGCGTGATGAACCATCTCGCGCTGCGTGGCGCCGACGTGATCTACGAAGGCCAGAAGCACGTCCACGTCTCGGGGCACGGCCACGTCGAGGAGCTGAAGCTGATGCACTCGCTCGTGCGGCCGCGGTACTTCGTGCCGATCCACGGCGAATATCGCCAGTTGTCGCGGCACGCGCGGGTGGCGCAGTCCGTGTCGCGCGCCACCGAGATCCTCGTCATCGACAACGGCGACATCCTGCGCTTCGACGGTCAGGGCGCGGCGATCGCCGGGCGCGCCGAGGTCGGTCGCCGACTGATCGACGGCACGCGGACCGGCGAGGTGGCCGACGAAGTCCTGCGCGACCGCAAGCATCTCGCCGGAGACGGGCTGATCGTGCCGATGCTGGCCGTCAACATGCAGACGGGCGAGCTGGCCGGCACGCCCGAGATCATCACGCGCGGCTTCGTCGTGGACGACGCGTCGGAGGCCTTGCTGCGCGAGGCGACCGCCATGATCCGTGACGCGGTGCGTGATGCCCCCAAGGAAGAACGGACCGACGTCGGCCTGCTGAAGGAACGTGTGCGGTCCGAGTTGCAGCGGGTGCTGCGGCGCAAGGCGGGGCGCCGCCCGCTGATCGTCCCCGTGGTGATGGAGATCTGATGTCGACCTCCGTGATGTCGAGGCGTGCGAGCGAGGCCCTCGGGGTGGCCCTGTTCTTCGGGGCCCTGCTGTGGTTCGTCGCCCTGGTGAGCTACACCCCCGGGGACCCGGCGTGGTTCTTCTACGCCGGACCGCCCAAGCAGGCCGCCAACTTCGCCGGCACCTTCGGCGCGTTCGTCGCCGAGTCGTCGTTCCAGTTGCTCGGGTACTCGTCGTTCCTGATCCCCGTGGTGCTGATCGTCGCCGGCTATCACTACTTCTGGTGCCGCAGCCTGCCGGCCGGCTACACCAAGACCATCGGGGCCGTCGTGCTGCTGCTGTGCGTGTCGGCGCTGCTCGGACTCGCCATGGGCGCGCCGACCGCCGGCGACACCTCGGTTCCGGCCGGTGGCCACCTCGGCGCGGTGCTCTCCGACCTTGCGGTGCAGTATCTGAACAAGACCGGCGGCGCGATTGTCATCCTGTCGGTCGGCCTGCTCGGTTTCATCCTCACCACGCAGGTGTCGCTGAGCGCACTCACCGCGACGGCCAGCGAGACGGTGCGCGCGCGCGTCAGCACGATGATGGCCGACGTGCGGGCCCGGCGTGAGGCTCGCGAGCGCGCCGAGCGGAAAAAGGAAGTGGTGCGCAAGCACACCAGCCGCGGCGCCACTCCCGAGGACGTCGAGCGGCTCGCCAACCAGGCGCCGGTGGTCGAACCGGCTCGCGGGCGTGGAGCGAAGA
>NZ_JALHPM010000171.1:0-13615 GCF_022842525.1 Luteitalea sp. | reverse complement strand
TCGGGCGGGACGCCCCGTCCGCCACGAGCGCAGCCGGGCGAAGGCCCAGGCCGCCGCGAACCGTCCCCCCGTGGCGTTTGCCGCCATCGGCCTCAACCATTCGCATGTGTACAGCCAGGTCGAGACCGTGATCGCGCACGGCGGCACGCTGGCCGCCGTGTATGCGAAGGAGCCCGAACTGGTGGCGGCGTTCACGAAGCGCTATCCCGGCGTCAAGGTGGCACGCAGCGAACAGGAGATCCTCGACGACGCGGCGATCAGGCTGGTGGTGAGTGCCGCCATCCCCAACGAGCGCGGTCCCCTCGGCATCCGCGTGATGCAGGCGGGGAAGGACTTCATGGCCGACAAGCCGGGGGTCACGACGCTGGCGCAGCTGGCCGACGTGCGGCGCGTGCAGGCGCAGACCGGACGCATCTACTCGATCCTCTACGGCGGTCGTCTCGAGAGTCCGGCCACGCAGCGTGCCGTCGAACTCGTGCATGCCGGGGCCATCGGCGAGGTCGTCCACACGATGGGCACCGGCCCGCACAAGATCGGCGCCAACCGTCCCGACTGGTTCTGGAAGCGCGAGCAGTTCGGCGGAGTGATCGGCGACCTCGGCACCCATCAGGTCGACTACTTCCTCGCCTTCACGAAGGGGACGAAAGGGGCCGTGGTGTCGTCGCGGGCCGGCAACCTCCATCATCCTGACCGGCCCGACTTCGAGGACTTCGGCGATGCCATGCTGCAGGGCGAACGCGCCACCGGGTACTTTCGCGTCGACTGGTTCACCCCGGGAGGCGTGGCGACCTTCGGCGACTCGCGACTGACGGTGATGGGCACCGACGGCTATCTGGAGATTCGACCCAACGTCGACCTCGCGGGGCGCCCGGGCGGCAGTCATCTCTTCCTGGTCGACCAGAAGGAGACGCGGTATATCGACGCGAAGGACACGCCGTTGCCCTATGGGGCGCGCCTGCTCGACGACATCGTCAACCGCACCGAGACGGCGATGACGCAGGCGCACACGTTCCTCGTGGCGCAGCTGGTGCTCGAGGCGCAGTCGTCGGCCCGGCCGCCCGTCCTGACGAAGTAGTGCCGCCACTTCCTCGAGGTCCCATGTCCACGATTCGATCCGTCTCGCGTCGCTCCTTCCTCTCCGCCTCGGGGAAGGGGGCCGCGGTGGCGTCCCTGCTCGGCGCCGCGCCGGCCATCGTACCGGCGACCGTGTTCGGCAGGACGTCGCCGAGCAACCGTATCAACGTCGCCGCGATTGGCACCGGCCGCATCTCGCGCGACCACGACATGCCCGAGACGCTGGTCTTCGACACCGCCCGGATCATGGCGGTGTGCGACCTCGATCGTCGTCGGCTGGAAGACGGCAAGCGCTTCGTCAACGACTTCTACGGCACGCAGTCCGGCAAGCCGTACGACGGCGTCACGATGTACGACGACTACCGCGAACTGCTCCTGAACAAGGACATCGACGCGGTGCTGATCAGCACGCCCGACCACTGGCACGCGCCCATTGCAATCGCCGCCGTCGAAGCGGGCAAGGACGTCTACCTGCAGAAGCCGGCGTCGCTGACCATCGCCGAAGGTCGCGCGTTGTCGTACGCGGTGCAGCGCACGGGGCGCGTCCTCCAGCTGGGCAGCCAGAACCGGTCCTTGCCGCAGCACCGGTATGCCTGCGAGCTCGTGCGCAACGGCCGCATCGGACAACTGAAGTCGGTGGAGGTCGGGCTCGCCGCCGATCCGGCGGGCGAGGTCGAACCGGAGATGCCCGTCCCGGCGCACTTCAACTACGACATGTGGCTCGGTTCGACCTCCGAGGTGTTCTACACGGAGAAGCGCGTCCATCCGCAGGTCGGCTACGACCGTCCGGGCTGGCTGCGCTGTGAACAGTTCGGCGCTGGCATGATCACCGGCTGGGGCGCCCATCACATCGACACCGCGCACTGGGGCATGGGCGCCGAGCACACCGGTCCGGTCGAGATCTGGGGCACGGCGGAGTTTCCGGCGAGTGGACTCTGGGACGTGCACGGGGCCTTCCGGACCGAGGCGCGCTACGCCGACGGCGTGCACATGATCGTCAGCGACTCCATCCAGAACGGCGTCAGGTTCATCGGCACCGAGGGCTGGATCTTCGTCAACCGTGTCGGCGGGGTCACCGGCAGCGACCCGCTCGCCTTCCGCGGCAACCCGCGGGCGCTCGACGCCAGCGACCCGAAGATCATCACCTCCGTGATCGGCCCCGACGAGATTCACCTCATCGACAGCCGCGACCATCACGGCAACTGGCTGGAGGCCATTCGCACGCGCGCCTTGCCGCTCGCGCCCGTGGAAGTGGGGCACCGGTCCTGCACGGCGTGCCTGCTGCATCACATGGCGATGCGGGCGGGCCGCCGGTTGCACTGGGATCCCGTCCGCGAGCGCTTCCGCGACGACGACGAGGCCAACGGCTGGGTGTCGCGTCCGCAGCGGCCCCCGTACATCACCGCGTAACCGGACCACCACCACGACATGCCATTCATGCACACACGACGATCAGTGATGGGCGCGCTCCTCCTGGGAGCGATCGCCACGGCCACCACGCCAGCCCTTGCCGACGAGCGGAGTCTGGTCCCCGCGACGACGCAGGCGGCCCCCGGAAAGGTGCTGCGCGTCGGCCTCATCGGGCTCGACACCTCACACGTCACGGCGTTCACCGCCATGCTGAACGACCCGGCCCATCCGGACCACGTGCCGGGCGCGCGTGTGGTCGCGGCCTTCAAGGGCGGCAGCCCGGACGTCGAGGCCAGCGCGACGCGCGTCGACAAGTTCACCGCCGAACTCCGCGACAAGTGGCAGATCGAGATCGTCGACTCCATCGAGGCGCTGTTGCCGAAGGTGGATGTGGTGATGCTCGAGAGCGTCGACGCACGCGTGCACCTGGCCCAGGCGCGCCCGGTGATCGCGGCGAAGAAGCCGCTCTTCATCGACAAGCCGATGGCCGCCAGCACGAAGGACGGCGCCGAGATCATCCGGCTCGCGAAGGCGGCGGGTGTGCCGGTGTTCAGCGCCTCCTCGCGTCGGTACGTCGAGGACGTCCTCATGCTGCAGACCGACCCGAAGGTCGGCGCCATCCTGGGCGCAGCCACCTACGGCCCCGCCACCATCGAGCCGCACCACCCGGATCTGTTCTGGTATGGCGTCCACGCGGTGGAGACCCTGTACCAGTTGATGGGCCCGGGCTGCGTCTCGGTGAGCCGCACGCACACGGCCGGCACCGACGTGGTCGTCGGGACATGGGCCGATGGGCGCGTCGGCGTCGTGCGTGGTGTTCGCAGTGGCAAGTACGGCACTTACGGTCACACGGTGTTCGGCGAGAAGGACGTGGTCAGCGCCACGTCCGAGATGGCACTCCCCAATGGGGCGAAGCGCCGGGCCGGCTACTACGGTCTCGTCAAGCGCGCGGTGGAGTTCTTCCAGACGGGCGTGGCGCCGGTGAGCCCGGAAGAGACGCTCGAGACGCTCGCGTTCATGGAAGCGGCGGACCTGAGCAAGGCGCGCAACGGCGCCGCGGTGAAGCTGTCGGAACTGCTGAAGTAGGTGGGGCGGGCGTCAGCGGAAGGCGTCCTGACGATGACGGCCGGCTCGGAGAGCCGGCCCTACCCAGCCCGGTTCCCGGTTTCCGGTTTCCGGTTGCGCCTACTGGGTCTCGCCACAGAACGGGCACTTGCTCGCGAGGTTGTGCAGCGGGCGGCGGCAGTGCCAGCAGTTGCGGGCCGCTTCGCGGTCCTGGTACTTCACCGCACGGGGCAGGGCCGGCGCCGACGACCGTGACGGCCGGTTGGCGTCGTCCAGCCCCATGTCGGCGATGGCGCGCGGGCCGGGGGTGCCCAGGATCACCGACTTGGCCGCCAGCAGGTCGTCCAGCAGGTCGGCGGCCCGCGTGTAGCGGTCGGTGATCTGCGGCGCCAGTGCCTTCATGACGATGTCGTTCAGCCGTCGCGGAATCGCCGGGTTACGCGATCGCGGCGGCGTGACCAGCTCACCGGTCAGCAGCTTGTGCAGGCCGGAGGGGGGCGGGGGCTCGTACGGCAGCTCGCCGGTCAGCATCTGGTACATCGTGATCCCCACCGAGTAGAGATCCGAGGCGAACACCGCCTTGCCCTGGAACTGCTCGGGGGCCATGAACGCCGGGCTGCCGATCACCGTCGTGCCGTGCGCCGCGATCTCCAGGAAGCGCGACGTCCCGAAGTCGGCCACCTTGAGCATGCCGTGTTCGGAGACGAGCACGTTGGCCGGACGCAGGTCGCGGTGGATGACGCCCTGCTTGTGGGCGTGGTCCACCGCATTGCCAATCTGCACCGTGTAGTCGAGCGCCCGCGGCAGGTCCAGCGCCCCGTCGCGCTCGAGGACGCTCTCCAGCGTCTCGCCCGCCACGTACTCCATCACGATGAAGAAGACGTCGTCCTGCTTGTCGGCCGTCGTGATGGCGACGATGTTGGGGTGGTTGACGCTGGCGAGGAGGCGCGGTTCGCGCAGCAGCTCGGAGAAGTCGAGGCCCTGGCGGTGCGGCACCTTGATGGCGACCTGCTTGTCCAGCCACGTGTCGCGCGCCAGATAGACGGTGCCGAACCCGCCGCTTCCGAGTGGAGACAGGATGCGATACTTGCCGAGGGTCTGGCCCTTGAAGAGCATGCCGGGGCCTGAGTATATGCCGTGCCGCCACGATTCTTCGCACCAGAACTGACCAGCGACGCGCGTCAGGTCACGCTCCCGCCGGGCGAGAGCCTGCACCTGGCCCGTGTGCTTCGCCTGCACGAGGGCGATCAGGTCGAACTCTTCGATGGCCGCGGCACGCTGCGCGCCGGCACCGTCCGGCGTGCGTCACCGCAGGGCGCCGTGGTCGACCCTGGCGACGTCCTGCCGGCCGCGCCGGAGCCGCCGGCCGCGATTGTCGTCGCGCAGGCGCTGCTCAAGGGCGATGCCATGGACGCCGTGGTGCGTGATGCCACCGTGCTCGGGGCCAGCGAGATCTGGCCGATGACGACCAGCCGGACCAATGTGCCGGCGAAGGCCGCCCAGTCGGCGCACGAGCGGTGGGAGCGGGTCGCCGTGGCCGCCGCCAAGCAGTGCGGTCGCGCGGTGCTCCCCCGCATTGCGAAGGTCAGGCCGGTGGGGGAGGTCGTCACGCTGACGGGCGAGACGTCCCATGGTCTGTGGCTGACCGAGCCGACGGCCTCGATGGGGGCGAGCACGGCACTCGCCGCGCCCGCGCGGGCCGTGTGTCTGGCGATCGGGCCGGAAGGCGGCTGGACGCCGGAGGAGGTGGCGGCGGCGAACGCCGCGGGCTGGCACCCGTGGACGCTCGCGCCCGTGACCCTGCGCGCCGAGCAGATGACGCTGGCGGCGCTGTCCGTGATCCGCTACGTCTGGGATGCGTCGGCTCGCCGGCGCATCACGTAAGCGACCCAGAACTCTTCTTCGTGCGCCGCCTCGACGTCGCAGGCGTCGAACGCCTCGCGCACCCAGCGCGCCTCGTCCTCGGTGAAGCCGCTCAGCACCGCGCAGCCGCCTGGCGCGATCAGGCGCTGCACGCGCGCCCCTTGCTGCCGGAGCAGCGTGCCGGTGAGGTTGGCACAGACGACATCGGCGGGCACCAGCGCGGCATCGTCGAGTCCGCTCAGTGCCATGCGTACCGGGCCGGACGCGAGCAGGTCGTTGCGCCGCAGCGTGTCCTCGGCCGACTCGATCGCGTCGGGGTCGTTGTCGATGCCCAGCGCCTCGCGGGCGCCCAGACGGACCGCCGCGACGGCAAGGACACCCGATCCGGTGCCGATGTCCAGCACACGCACGCCGCGCAGATCGAGGGACTGCAAGGCACGCAGGCAGAGGCGCGTCGACTGGTGATGGCCGGTGCCGAAGCCGGTGGAGGGTTCCACCTCGATCACCACCAGGCCGTCGCGTCGGTCGACCGGTGGCAGATCCCATGGCGGGGCCACCACCACCGCGCCGACGCGCACCGCCGGCAGGTTGGCCTGGGACCGTGCCGCCCAGCCCTCGTCGGGCACGTCCTCGGTGGTCAGCGTCGCCAGGGTGAGCCAGCCGCGCCCGGCCAGCAGGTCGAGCGCCGCATCGCGATCGGCGGCGAGGTTGAAGTAGAGCGACACCACGTCATCGGCGTCGTCGAGCGCCGAGGCGCCGCAATCGTCGACGTCGAGCAGCAGTCGCTCGCGGCGTTCGTCGTCCAGCGCGGTGGGGAACACGAGCCGGAGCACCGGCCAGGTACGAGGGCTCATCGGTTAGCCGAACATGTCCTTGACGCGCTCGAAGAACGGCTTGTCGTCGCCACCGCGATCCTGCGACCGGGCGTCGCCGGTATCGGCTGGCAACACGGTGCGCAGCGCCTCGAGCGCCTCGCGCAGCTCGCGCGACGGCTTCTTCGGCACCTGCACGCCGACGATCACGTGAAGGTCGCCATGGCCGCGACCCGAGACGTTGGGCAAGCCCTTGCCGCGGACCCGCAGGCTGGTGCCGGGCTGTGTGCCTTCGGGAATCTCGAGTGCATGCGGCCCGTCCAGCGTCGGGACGTTGACCGTGCCGCCGAGTGCGAGCGTCGTGAACTGCACGGGCACTTCGCAGTGCAGATCGTCGTTCTCGCGATGGAAGAACGGATGGTCGGCGACGTGGAACACCACGTAGAGGTCGCCCTGAGGGCCGCCACCGACGCCATGTTCGCCTTCGCCGCTGAGCCGCATCCGCTGGCCGGTGGCCACGCCGGCCGGGATGCGAATGGTCAGCTTGCGCTCACGCGTGACCCGGCCCGCGCCGCGACAGGTGCCGCACGGGGAGGCGATGACCCGCCCCGTGCCACGGCAGTTGCCGCACGGACGTGCGACCGTGAAGAAGCCCTGCTGATAGCGCAGCTGTCCCGAGCCGCCGCACTGGCCGCACTGCTCGGGCGTCGTGCCCGCGGCCGCGCCGCTGCCCTTGCAGGTCTCGCAGGTCTCTTCCCGCGGGATCTGCAGCTGCATCTCGTGGCCCCGGGCCGCCTGTTCGAAGGTGATCTCCAGGTCGTACCGCAGGTCGGAGCCGCGTCGCGGCCCCCCACGCCGGCGCCCGCCGCCGCCGAACAGGTCGCCGAACGCGTCGCCGAGGCCACCGAACAGATCGCCGAAGTCGGCGAAGGTATCCGGGTCGAACTGCGGACCGGCCGACCCGCCGACTCCGGCGTGACCGAAGCGGTCGTACGCCGCCCGCTTCTCCTTGTCGCCGAGCACCGCGAACGCCTCGGCGGCCTCCTTGAACTTGTCCTCGGCGGCATGGTCTCCGGGATTGCGGTCCGGGTGATGCTGCAGCGCGAGCTTGCGGTAGGCGCTCTTGAGCTCCTTGTCGGAAGCCGTCTTGTCGACGCCGAGCACCTCGTAGTAGTCGCGCTTAGCCACGCGTGGCCACCTTGACCATCGACGGGCGCAGCAGCCGATCCCCGAGCAGGTAGCCTCGGCGCAGATCCTCGATCACCTCGCCCTCGCGGTGCGCGGCGCTGACCTCCTGGCCGACCGCCTGATGGACGTTCGGATCGAAGTCGGTGCCGCGCGCCTCGATCGGCGCGACCTGACGGCGCTTGAGCAACTCGAGGAACTGCTTCTGGATCAGTTCGAGGCCGAGCCGGTGACTCGCCAGCGCCGGTTCGGCGGATGCCGTGGCCGCGCCAAGCGCCCGCTCGACATCGTCGAGCACGGGCAGGAACTCGGTGAGCAGTTCAGCCGCGAAGTGATCGCCCAGATCGCGGCGCTCGCGCTCGACGCGCTTGCGGTAGTTGTCGAACTCGGCCTGCAACCGGAGCAGGCGGTCGAGGGCTTCGTCGCGTTCGCGACGAAGCGCATCCAGATCGGACGCCTCGCCCGCAGGGGCGTCGGCGTGGGCGGCCTCCGCCGCCTGGTCCACGTGTGGGGTGTCGTTCATGGGAGATCTCCGCCTGGCTCGTCGCCGATCAGCACGCGCGTGACGGCGCGTGACGCGCTGTCGACGGCGGCGATGGACCGGGAGTACCGCATGCGGGTGGGGCCGATCACGCCGATCAGGCCCTGGCGTCCGCTGTCGGAGTACGTCGAGGCCACCAGGCTCAGGTTCTGCAGTCCGGGTTCGGTGTGCTCGGTGCCAATCACCACCGTGAGCCCGGGACCGTCCAGGTATTCGCTGAGGATCTGCACCAGCCGGTGCTTCTCCTCCATCATGGCCAGCAGCGCGCGCAGCGTCGCCAGCGGGACCTTCACGTCTTCCGTGGCCGCCGCCTCGAGCAGCGACGGCGTGCCGTGCACGAAGAACTGCGTGCCCGCCGCGACCTCGCCGAGCGTTTCGGAGGCGAGGTGCAGCGCTCGCGCCAGCAGGCGGTCGTAGAGCGCCCGCTCTTCCTGCAACCGGGCGACGATCTGTTCACGGACCTCGGCAATCGGCAGGCCGGCGAACTCGGCGTTGAGGTAGTTGGCGGCCTGTGACAGCTCGGAGGGCTGCACGGCGTCGAGCACCTCGACCACCTTGTGGGTCACCTGTCCGGAGCCGGAGACGACCACGACCAGCACGCGGCGGGCGTCGAGGGCCACCAGGTCCAGGTGCTTCAGGGTGGCTTCCTGGCCGCCTGGCGCGATGGCGAAGCCCATGTGATGGGAGGCGCGTGACAGTTCCTGGGAGACGTTCTCCAGCAGTTCGCCCATGCCTCCCGCCCGGCGCAGGCGTCCCTCGAGCTCACTGACCGCTCGGGACGGGCGCCGACTGTGCAGCAGGAGGTCGACGTAGAAGCGGTAGCCCTGGTCGGTCGGGATACGGCCGGCCGAGGTGTGGGGCTGTCGCACGAGGCCGAGCTCTTCGAGGCGCGCCAGCACGTTGCGGACGGTGGCCGAGGACACGTCCAGGCCGCTCTCGCGAGCAAGCCACAGGGACGAGACGGGCTCGCCGCGCTCGATGTAGGCGCGGACCAGCGTCGCCAGCAAACGCTGGTATCGCTCCGGCACATCCGCCGGCAGCGCGCTCGATCGAGGAGAGTTCGAGTTCGCCATTAGCAGTCGTCAGGAGAGAGTGCCAACACACCCGATTATACGGGCATTCGGCCCGGGCTGGCCCCTGTCTGTGGATGCGGCGTCGGTGATGGTCAGACTTTGCCGTACAAACCATAGCCTGGGCGACCGCCGCCGCGAGAGGACGGCACCCCGCGAGCTCGGCGCCTCGGGAACCCGGCGCCGGTCCGATCAGAGCCCGGCCCGCGTCCGCAGGCGGCGCGCTTCGACGTGGGCAGACGCCGCCAGCGCCTGGGGGTCCACCCCGCGGTGCTCACCGTTCCGCACCAGGACGTCGCCGTCCACCATCGTCAGCCGCACGTCGGTGCCCCGGCAGGCGTACACCAGCGACGAATAGAGGTCGGTCGACGGAGCCACCAGTGGCCCGGACACGTCGACGGCGATGAGGTCAGCGCGGTAGCCCGGCGTCACCTGTCCGATCACGTCGCCAAGTCCCAGCGTGCGCGCACCGGCTCGTGTCGCCATCCACACCACGTCGCGGGCCGGCAGGGCGCCAGGCCCGAGACGGACGGCCTGCAGCGTCGCCGCCAGGCGCATCTCGTCGAACATGTCGAGCCGGTTGTTGCAGGCGGCCCCGTCGGCGCCGAGCGAGACCGTGATGCCGCGGCGCTGCATCTCGACGATGGGCGCGAGGCCCGACCCCAGCTTCAGGTTGCTGCCGGGACAATGCAGCACCTTGACGTCGCGTTCGGCCATCAGGGCCTGCTCCTCCTCGTCGACCCACACGCAATGGGCGGCACACAGGCGTGGCGTGGCGAGGCCGGTATCGGCGAGATACGCGAGGTTGCCCATGCCGGCCAGCCGCCGGACCACCGCGATCTCGTCGCGCTGCTCCGAGGCGTGCGTGTGCACCAGCAGCGCGCGCGACGCAGAGACGTCGGCCGCCGCCTCGAGCAGTGCCCGCGAGCAGGACACCGCGAAACGCGGCGCCAGAGCGACCCGGATGCGCCCGTCGGCGCTGCCATCGAAGGCGCGATGCAGGGCGAGGGCTTCGTCGATGGCCGGCGCGACGGCCTGTTTCAGGCGGGCCGGCGCCGCATCGTCACTGTCCATCAGGCATTTGCCGACCGTGGCTCGCAGTCCGCTGGCGGCCAGGGTCTCCAGCACGACCTCGGTGCCGTGCACCGTCTCCATCGTCAGGACGGCGGTCGTGCCGGTGCGGAGCAGTTCGTGTACCGCCAGGCGCGTACTCACGCGCAGGGAGGCCGCATCGTGTGCGGCCTCCATGGGCCACACGCGCTGCCGCAGCCAGGCGAGCAGCGCGAGGTCGTCAGCCGCGCCGCGGAACAGCGTCTGGCACAGATGCACGTGCGTCTGCACGAACCCGGGCAGCAGCACGCAGCCGCTCACGTCGATGGCGGGAAGGTCCGCGGGGACGGCGCCCCCGACCTGCGCGATCACTCCGTCACGCACCACGACCGGGCCCGTGACCACGTCACGCGCATCGTTCATGGTCAGCACGGTGGCGCCGCGAAGGACACAGGTGGACATGGCGGGCTTCAGGCTACACCGGTGCTAGCGTACCCGTGCGAGCACGGCCGACGCGAGGCGCTCCATGTCCTCCATGTCGTTGTAGACCTGCGCCGAGATGCGCGCCCGCAGACGATCCCGGTACGCATGGATGGGGATCTCGATGCCGTCCTCGAAGAGGAGGGCGTCGCGCAGGCGCAGGGCGTCATCGCGGGTCGAGCCGAGGCGCGCGGGCAGGTCGACCGTCGCCATCGGTCCGATGAGCGACGCTGGCGTCTCGAAGGCCGTGCCCCACCGCGCCGACACGTGCCGAGCCGCCTGCCATGCCAGGTCGTGGGTGTAACGCTGCACCGCCGCCACGCCCCAGGCGTGCCACAACGCAATGGCCGCCGGGGCCGTCAGGTGCGGCGACGGGTCGCGGGTACCGGGGATGTCGAACATCGTCGTGAACCCTTCGTCGAGGCCCCACGAGATGACGGCCGGGTAGAGCGACGCCTGTCGGTCGGGGGCGGCCCACAGGATGCCGCTGCTGCGAGGCACCCACATCCACTTGTGGAGGTTGGCGACGTACCAGTCGGCGCCGATGGATTCGAGGTCGACGCCGATGGCACCTGGCGCGTGCGCACCGTCCACGAGCACCGCGACACCCTGCGCGCGCAGGCGAGCGACGATGTCGGCGATGGGCAGCACCAGGGCGCTCTCCGCGGTGATGTGATCGACGATGGCCAGGCGGGTGCGGGGGCCGACGGCATCGACGATCGCATCGGCGATGGCCTGTCCCTCGAACGGCCATGGCATCGTCACCGTGCGCACGCTGGCGCCCGTCTCGCGGGCGCAGAAGCGCGCGACGTTGGTCACGCCGCCATACCCGAGGTCGGTGACCAGCACCTCATCGCCGGCGGCGAAGGGGAACGACCGGAGGACGGCGTTCGCACCGGTGGTCGCGTTGTCCACGAACACCAGGTCGTCGCCACGTGCGCCGAGGAAGGCCGCGACGGCATTGGCGGCAACCCGCAGGCGCGGCGTCTCATCACGCGGCTGGCCGACCGATGTGGATGGCGCGTGCAACTCGCGCAGGAGGAAGCGACTCGGCTGCCGTTCGATCGCGTCACGCAGCGCCTGCTGCGCGGTCAGCACGACTCGCGGCGTGACGCCCACGGTGCCGTGATTGAGGTAGGTGACGGCGGGGTCGAGCGGGAACTCCGCGAGCAGGGGGCGTCCGAACGTCGGCATACGTGGAGAGGATACGCAGGAACGCGGAACGCAGGGCGTCGCCGCACCCGACCCCACGCGGATCGCAGGGGCGTCAGCGCAGGGTGGGGGGCAGCCACTGCATCGGCTGCGCGGTGCGGGCCGCGTCGGTCTCGTCCGCGCCGCTGCGCGCCTGCAGGCGGCCGCGCCGGTGGGCGATCAGTTCGGCGACGATGCTCACGGCGATTTCTTCGGGAGAGACCGCGCCCAGGTCGAGGCCAATCGGCGCATGGACGCGCGCCATCTTCGTGGGGTCGTCGCCCTCGGCCCCGAGCCGGGCGTACAGGCGGGCGATCTTGGCCTTGCTGCCGATCAGGCCGACATACGCCGTGTCGCGGGCCAGCGCGGCGCGCAGGGCATCGAGGTCCTCGCGATGGCCGCGTGTGACGATGACGAGGTAGTCGCGGGGCCCGATGTCGGCCGTCCGGAGCCACTCCGGAATGTCGGCCACGTCGACGCGTTCCGCGGTGGGGAAGCGGGCCGCATCGGCGAACGAGGCGCGGTCGTCGACCACCACGACGCGAAACCCGACGGTGGCGGCCAGTTGGGCGGTGTGGTAGCCGACATGCCCGGCGCCGACGATGCAGACGCGAGGTGTGGGCGTGATCAGATCGATGAACACGTCCATCTGGCCTCCGCAGATCAGGCCCTGCTCTTCGGCGAAGTCGTCGTTCAGGTCGTAGTGGGCGAGGAGGGAGCGCCCGGTCTGGAGGGCCAGCCGGGCCTTGCCGAACGCATCCTGTTCGTAGCAGCCGCCGCCGATCGTGCCCAGCGTGCGACCGTCCTCGAAGACGAGCATGCGGGCGCCCACGCGCTGTGGCGTGGAGCCCTGCGCGCGGACGATGGTGACCAGGGCCACCGCTTCGCCGCGCGCCAGCGCTTCGTCAATCGACCCGAACAGGCTGGGCATCACATCAGGATCTCGACCTTGCCCTTGGTCTTGAGCGACTGCACGTATTCCTGGGCCAGCTGCTGCTGCTTCTGCTGACGCAGGGCCTGCGCGATGCGATCGCTGACCTCGGCCAGCGGCACCGTGCGCGCGTCGCGGCGCTCCGACGACTTGATGATGTGGTAGCCGAACTCCGACTCCACGATCGGGCTCACTTCCCCGGCCTTCAGGGCGAAGGCGGCGTCCTCGAACGGCTTGACCATCTGGCCCCGCGGGAAGAACCCGAGGTCGCCACCGGCCTGTGCGCTGCCGTCGTTGGAATGCTGCTTGGCGAGGGCCGCGAAGTCGGCGCCGCCCTTGATCTGGGTGAGCAGGTCCTGGGCCTTCGTCTTCGCGGCGGCCTTGGCCTCCGGCGTATCCGCCTTCAGCAGGATGTGGCTCGCGCGCACGGCTTCGGGCTGCATGAAGAACTGGGGGTTCTTCTTGTAGAAGTCGGCGATGTCGGCCTCGGTGACGGCGGCCTTGGGCTCGACCTCGGCGGTCAGCAGCTTGTCCACGGCCAGGCGCTGCCGCGCCTCGTTGCGCAGGTCGGCCTCGGTCATCTTGCGCGAGGCGAGCGCCTTGGTGAAGGCCTCGGCGTTGGGGGCCTGCTTCTTCATCTGCTCGATGCCGGCCGCCACTTCGGCGTCGGTCGCCTTGATGTTGCGCGCGGCCGCCTCCTGCTCGAGCAGGCGCATCTCCACCAGCTGATCGAGGATGCCCCGGTAGATCTCGCTGCGACGCTCGGCCGGAATCTGGTTGCCGACGTTGGCCTCGAGATTGCGGATGGCCTTCTCGAGTTCGGCCGACGGGATGGCCACGCCGTTGACGCGCGCGACGACGGCCGGCAGGACGTCAGGCACGGGCTTGGCGGGCGGCGCGGGCGGCGCCGCGGGGGCCTGCGGGTCCGTCGGGGTGCCCGCAG
>NZ_JALHPM010000170.1:0-13708 GCF_022842525.1 Luteitalea sp. | reverse complement strand
TCTCCGACATGATGTCCGACGTCTCCTATGCGCGGGCCGAGGCCATCAAGGAGAGCCGCCAGGCGATCATCGAGCGAGTCGCCGGCGCCACGAACTCCTGGAAGGACGGATGGCGCATCTGCGTCGACCTGGATCGTGACGGCGCCTGCGACGCGAACGAGATCCGCAAGCTCGCCGACCCGCTGCCCGGCCCCGTCGTCGGCCGTCTCCGGGCCTGCTCCCATACCGCCACCTTCCAGGACCGGATCGTTTTCCGTCCCGACGGCCGGCTCGTCCTGGCCGCGGCGCCCGCCGCCAACGAAGGCATCACCTTCAGCGACGACATGGGAGACGGTGACGGCACGAACGACGTGATCCGTACCGTGTCGTTCGGGCTGGCGGGTCGCCCCCTCCTCATTC
The DNA here is from genome assembly GCF_022842525.1 of Luteitalea sp. Lineage (NCBI taxonomy): Bacteria > Pseudomonadati > Acidobacteriota > Vicinamibacteria > Vicinamibacterales > Vicinamibacteraceae > Luteitalea > Luteitalea sp. The sequence continues at coordinate 13,309 of NZ_JALHPM010000170.1, read as the reverse complement.
GTCAGCAGGATTCGGGCACCGGCGGCGTACCCGTCAATGGAGGCGTTCTATGCCCCTGATCCGGCCGGGAAGCGGTGATGGCCGGTCCGCCGGCTTCACCATGATCGAAGTACTGGTGACGCTGGTGATCCTCATGGTCGGGCTGCTGGGCATCGCCGGCCTGATGGCACAGGGGCAGCGCGCCGCCTTCGAGGCCTACCAGCGCCAGCAGGCACTCGCGCTTGCCAACGACATGGCCGAGCGCATCAAGGCGAACCGGCAGGGCGTCGACACCACCGCGGTCGCCACGACCTACGACACCGTGGCCGCGACCGTCGGCACCGGAACCCTTTTCGCGCAACTCGTCGGCGGCACGACTACCAACTGCGCGACGACGAACTGCTCCGCAGCCCAGACGGTCGCCTACGACACCGCAGTCTGGGATGGTCTGCTGCAGGGCGCAGCGGGCGAGACCGACGCCACGACGGGTAACGCGCTCGGTCCCATCCTGCGGGCACGCGGGTGCGTACAGCAGCTTCCGGGCGCGACTGCGTGCCCGGCGCCGGGCGGCCCGCCCTCCAGCCGGCAGGTGACGTACCGGGTCAGCGTGGCGTGGCAGGGGGCCTTTCCGACGCAGTCGCCCACCACGCTCGACGCGCAGAACACCTGCGCCCAGGGCCAGTATCAGTTCCAGAACGTCGCCAACGACGCGACCCGCAGGCTCGTCAGCGTCGACGTCTACACCGTGATTGCGTGCCCCTGACCATGCGCCCTCGCCACCTTCTCGTTGCAGTGCGTAATGCCGGTCTGACGCTGGTAGAGCTGCTGGTCGCGCTCTCGATCGGCCTGTTCCTCACGCTCGGCCTGTTCCTGATGATGAGCGACTCGTCGCGCACCTTCAAGATCCAGGACGACTTCGCCCGGATGCAGGACAACGCGGTGACCGCGTTGCGCTACGTGAACGAAAGCGCGCGCCACGCCGGTTTCTACGGAATCGCGGCCGAGACGCTTACGCTCAACGTCTACAGTACCCTCGGCGGCGTCAACATCACGGCGGCCGGCGGGCTCAACTGCGGCACGGTCCTGCAGAGCGCCGTTCCCGTCTTCGGGTACCACGGACAGACCGCCGCGGGCATCAACGGTCTGCTGCCCTGCATCCGGACGGCCAACTTCCGCGACCCGAGCTCGGTGCTGATCACGCGGATGGGCAGCGGGTTTCCGGTGCCCGACCCCCCGATACCTCCCGCCACGACCGGCGACGGCAACCTGACCGACGGGATCGTCACGATCGCCGATTACGCGACGACGGTCTTCGTGCAGACCGACGCCAATGCCGGCTGGGTTTTCCTCGGCAACGACTACGCTGCCATGCGTGCGGCGAGCCAGCACAAGACCCTGCACAACGGGGCGGACGCGCCGATATTCCCGTTTCAGATGCACGTCTACTACGTGCGCCCGTGCAGCCGCCCCACCGGCGGGGGCGGAACGACCTGCGCCGCGACCGACGACAACGGCAACCCGGTCCCCACGCTCGTTCGACAGGAACTGCTGGGAACCACGATGGTCGAGCGGCCGCTCGCCGAAGGGATCGAGCGCTTCGTGGTCACCTACGGCGTGGACGTGGATCCGGGACCGGCCGGCGACGGCATCGCGGATCGCTACGTGACGGATCCCACCACGGTGGCGGCCGACGGCTGGGCTCGCGTCGTGACCATCCGGGTGGCGCTGCTCGTGCGCTCGCCCACGCCGGTCACCGGTTACGACGATCAAAGCAAGGCGTACGACCTGAACGGGGACGGTGTGGCCGACTTTCGCTGTACCGACGCCGGCGCGGGCGCGCGGGCCTGCGAGTACAAGCGGGCCCTGTTCAGCCAGGTGATTCAGCTTCGGAACCTTGCGTACCGCAGAGGAGCGTGACGTGAACACTCGATCCGTACCCGGCGCACTGGGCACCCGGTACAGCCCGATCAAAGCAGGGGCGCGCAGCGGGCAGCAACGCGGCGCGGTGCTCGTCGTCGGGCTGGTGATGCTCGCGGTGATGACGCTGCTGGTGGTCTCGATGATCAAGACGTCGGTCGTCGAGCTCAAGATCGGGGGCGCAAGCCAGGTCGCACAGCAGAACCTGACGAACGCCGAGTTGATGATCAACCGGTTCGTCGATCTGAACAACGGCCGGTTCGCCTCCAATTTCCTCGCGCTGCCGGAAGCCTCCGGCGGCCCGCGGACGACCCCGATCGCGACGGCCTCGTACAGCGCGACGACGGCCCTCCTCTCCGTCCAGAACGCAAACGTGTACGGCGGTCAGGCGAACCTGATCATCCGCCAGAACCAATGCACGGACTGCAAGCAGCAGGGCACGCAGCTCGGCACCGGCACGGTTCAGTGCGTCTACTTCGACGTGAGCTCCACGGCCGTCGGCGTGCTCGGGGGCTCTACCACGATCCACCAGGGCGTTCGCACGCTGGTGCCTTCCGGCTCCTGCTGACGCGAGCGCTCTGCGCCCCGTCGTACGCAACTCCAGTCACTGTACCCATCGAGGCTCGAAATGGCCAAGCGAACGTTCACCCGCAAAGCCGTCACCTGGGCGCTGATCGCGACGATGCTCAACCCGGCGCTCATGTCGCCGTGGGCCTACGGGCGCGACTCCGATATCTTCCTGGGCATCACGTCGACGCTCACGACGGCCGAGCCGAACATCCTCGTGGTGCTCGACACGTCGGACTCGATGAACAACTACGAAGGCTGGCGGGAATACTCCGGGGCCTACGATTCGCACATCGAGTACCTCTGGGCCGACCCGACCTACATCAACACGATCACCACCGTCGCGCCCGACGCCCTTCTGCAGAACGTCGGGTCTTCGCCGAACGGCTACTTCACCAGCTACAGCGGTTCGTGCCCGAGTGCCACGAACCCGCAGTGTCCGCGGGACTCGGGTTACTTCGCAGGCACTACCGACACCGACCGCGCCGCAGTGAAGACGGCGGTACTGGCATCGGCCAACGCCGCGTACACCGACGCGGCGACGAGCACTACCGATCCCGGCGCCCGCTCGATCTACCGCAACTACAACGATGCGTCGTGGCTCTACTGGCTTCCCGCGGGCACGGCCCAGACCGACCAGCGGCTGTGGTCGTTCGCCTTCAACCGGTTCCAGGGCGGCATCCGGGTCTCCAATTTCAGCAGCACCAACGGAACCGTGACGCCCGTCGTGCGGGCCGGCATCAACTTCGGCGACACGCGCGACCTCACGTTGAGCAGCGGTGTCCGCACCGCCTCGAGCAGCCTGAACCGCTGCACCGCGTCGCTCTCGCAGTTGATGCCGTCGACGGTGTACGCCCCAACGGAGTTCGGCCGCAACAGCGGCGTCTGGATGAACCAGCAGTGGGCCCGCTGGGAGCGATGGCTCAACCTGGAGAATTCGCGTGTCGCGGCCTACCCCGGCAGCCACGCGCAGGTCAACCTGGGCGGCACGAACTACCGAGTCGGCGCCACCGGTGACGCCTACACGGGCGCCGCACCGGGCCCGACCGACACGCTCGCGAACGGCGTCACGTGGTCGTCGACCGCACCGCCGGCCATCACCGCCTCGCGCGACATCAACGGCGGAAACGTGGGCAACGAAGGCCAGCCGATCCGCATCCAGCTCGACGTTCCGGTCGCCGGCACCCCCGACAACACAGCCGATTCCTTCGCCGGCTGGACCTCCCTCAAGGCAGACCTCGGCGGCTACGTCTATCAGGTGGCCGTCGCGGGGAACTCGGGGTCCACGATCGGCGGCACGAACGCTACGCCGACGTCCGGCAACGTGCTCAACCTCGCCCGACTGCAGGAGCTGCGCTCGGTCTACGGGTATACGTTGCTTCCCACCGTCACCAACGCGACAGCGACCGAGATGGAGCGTTTCAGCGCGTGGCTCGGCAATCGGGACGCGGCCACCGCACCGCCGTTCGGCAGCACGACCGGCACCCCGGCCTACTACAACGGGCGCGGCACGGACCGCACGGTGACGTCCGGCACGACGACCACCTCGTGCACAACACCCTGCGGCCCGGACGCTGGCGTCACGCGGTTTTCGAACGACCCCGCAGGCAACGACGCCAACAACAACTCGCGCCCGTATTTCACCCGCACCGGCGCGACCTATTGTGTGCAGACGGGCGCCGCCACCGGCGACTGCACGACGAGCGGCGGCACGATCACGCCGGGCGCCTGCAACCAGCCGGGCGCCGGCACCTACACGACGGCAGCGATCCGCACGGCCGGCAGCGGCACGGGCTGCTCGTGGACCGGACGCCAGTCCAAGTACATCGAGGGCGTCGGCACCGTCTATTACGGTGGCACCTGCAGCGGCAGCTGCTATGGCGCCGGCTTCGTCCTCGGCGGCGCGGCATGCTCTTCGGGCGCGACGAGCACGAACTACTGCAATCCGGCCACCTCCGGGTCTTCGGCCGCCAACGGTGGGGGTACCAACTGGATCGGCACCTACACGATCGACGGCGTCTCCTACTCCAACGTGACGAAGAACGTGCAGGGTCAGTGCGCGGACCAGGGCGACACCGCGGTGAGCTGCGATACCCGCATCGGCAACTGCGTCTACAACAACGCCGCCTCGACGACGGCGCTGTGCCCGAACCGCACTGTGAACTCGTCACCGACGGGCGGCACCACGACCAACTACCCGCTTTACAACCGCATCAACAACGAGAACAACCTGGTACATGATTGCAAGGCCGACGAGCCGGCGAACAACGGAGCGGCCAATGCATTCATGACCAATCTGAAGCGGAACTTCAACTCGTCTTTCAACTCCTTGATCAGCACGTCCAGCACGACCGCGGCCTACACCACGAACTCGGCCAACGCGCTCGACGCCTCCGCCGCTCCGGCGATCGACCTCTACTCGGTCAACTACCTGAACTGGAAGTACGGCCCGCGCGGCCCGAACGGCCACCCGATCGGCCGCAAGACCCGGCTGCAGATCGCCAAGGACGCGCTCGCCGACCTCATCGCCATCACCGACGGCGTGCGCTTCGGCCTGATGACCTTCAACTCTCTGCCGAACGACATCACGCTGCGTTCGTCGCAGGGCAGCCAGGGCGGGAAGATCGTCTACCCGATCCGGCGCATGGGCAACGGCGCGGCGGACACCGACTATGCGAACCGCGCCGCGCTCACCACGGTGATCAACAACCAGATCGCCAAGGCGGCCACCCCGCTCTCGGAATCGCTCTACGAAGCCTACCTCTACTTCAGCGGCCGTGCGCCGCGGTACGGCACTTCGACGGCAATCACCGCGAATTTCGGGACTGCGGCACTACCTGCGGTCGGCGGCGGGAACGTCACCGACGGGGCGGATGCCTCCGCCGTCGCAAGCGGGCTGTACGTCTCGCCGATCATGCAGAACCCGACGGCCGCAGCGCCTTATGCGTGCCAGAAGAACTTCGTCATCATGATCACCGACGGCGGCCCCGAGCTCGACACCGACGCCACCTCTCAGATCGCGGCGCTGCGCTACGACGGCGCGGTGAGCGGACGCATCGCGACCGACACCACCGTCGACGTCATCCAGACCGACACCACCAGCAAGCAGTTCGAGACCGGCGGCCTTCCCTACGGGCCTCCGAGCATCGGGGACACGACCCGCACCGACGGCGGCTACGTCTGGCTGGACGAACTGGCGTACTTCATGAGCCGGGCCGACATGAGCCCCGGCGTTCCCCATCTGGCGACGGACACCTCGTCCGACCAGTTGCTGGCCACCCAGGTGGTGATCACCTACACGATCGGCTTCGCCGGCGCCAACTCTCCGGTGCTGGAGAACGCGGCAGTGAAATCGACCGGCGCCTATTACATCGCCGAGGACAGTGCACAACTGGCCGCCGCGCTCACGGACGCTCTCATCCAGATACGAGACTGGAACCCGACGGTGGCTGCGCCTACGGTGCCTCTCTCGGCACTGAACCGATCGCAGAACGCGGCGGACGTCTACCTCGCCTTCTTCGAACCGGCGCCGAGTCAGGCTTGGCGCGGCACACTGAAGCGATTCCGCATCGGCAGCGGCGCGACCGAATGCGGCGCCGGCAAGGACATCTGTCTCATCGGCAAGACTGTCCTTTCGAGCGGCCTGAAGGACATAGAGAAAGTCGACACCGATCCGCTCACCGGCTTCACGCAGGTGATCGTCGACCCCGAGACCGTCAGCTTCTGGAATCCCCTGACGGTGCAGGACGGCAGCGAGCCCGACAAGGGCGGCACGGGTTATCAGCTCATCAACACGGCGGGCTATACGCCCGCCACACGCAAGCTGTACACCTTCCTGCCTGCGGGAGCGACCAGCGCAGATCTCACCAACACCACCAACCTGTTCGACGAGGACAACACGCGGATCACCAAGGCGCTGCTGGGCAATGCCGGGATGACCGACAACACCCGCAGCACGCTGATCAACTTCATCCGCGGCGGCAGCAACGGTAATGCGGCCTGCACGGACGCCACCAGCACGACCGCCTGTACGCAGTGGCGCGCCTGGGCTCACAGCGACGTGCAGCACTCCCGCCCGGTGATCGTCACCTACGACTCGACGGCCACCCTCGACACGGAGGTCGGCGGGGGTGTGCAGCGCTCCACCAGCCAGTACCTCTTCTACCTCACCAACGACGGCCTGCTGCACGCGGTCGACGCCGCCACCGGCCAGGAGAAGTGGGCCTACCTCGTCGAGGAGGCCATCCCGCGGATCGCCGACGTCATGGCGAATACGAACGGCCCATCGCTCGACCTGGCCGACGGTTCACCGGTCGCATGGGTCGACCGCGGCGACAACGACGGTATCGTCGACGGTTCGGAGCGCGTGTGGCTGTTCTTCGGGCTGCGGCGCGGCGGCCGCGCCTACTACGCGCTCGACATCACCAACATCAATGCCCCACGGTTCATGTGGAAGATCACGAGCGACTACCACCCCGTGAGCAATCCGAGCGGCACGGGCAAGCGCTGCGTCGGAACGTCGGCATGCAGCACGTCGACGGAGTACAACCAGCTCGCGCAATCCTGGTCGACACCGATCGTTGGTCGAGTCGCCGCCACCACCGGTGTGAGCGGCGCACGTCCGAACGGCAACACCGATCCCGTCCTGCTGTTCGGCGGCGGCTACGACACGCAGCAGGACACCTATCCGCTGCCCGTCGGTACGACGAGCGACAACGTCGGCAAGGCGCTGTTCGTCGTCGAAGGATCGGACGGCAACCTGGTCAAGGGCTTCACGAACGTGGGCGCCGACTTCCTGAACGCAGCCGGCATCGAATGGAGCATTCCTTCCGACCTGACCGCGATCAACACGGATCTGGACGCCCAGGGCTACCTCGATCGCGTGCTCGTCGGCGACGTCGGCGGCAACCTCTGGCGGTTCGACATCGGCGACATCAGTGCATCCAACTGGAAGGCGAAGAAGCTCGCCGTGCTTTCAGATCCGGGCGTGCCCAACCGCAAGATCCTGTTCGCGCCGTCTCTCGTGCCGCAGGTCGCTCCCTTCCCGGTCGAGTGGCACGCGGTCTACGTCGGCACCGGCGACCGCGAGCATCCTCTCGTACCGGTCTCGTCGGACAAGATCTTCATGGTGGTCGACTTCGACGTAGGGCTCACGGCGACGAACGGGCCGGCGGCGAGCTTCTCCGCGGGTGATTTCCTCCAGCTCAGCACCTCGACCACGACCGGAGTGCTGCCCACCGCCCTGGTCACCAAGCGCGGCTGGTACCGCGATCTGGAGAACGGCGAGAAGGTCACCGGCTCCCCGTTCGTGTTCAACCAGAAGCTGCGCTTCGGCACGTACAACCCGAACACGATCTCGAGCGAGTGCCTGCCCCCGGGTGAAGGCCGGCTCAACGAGATCAGCGCGCTGTACGGTGATCTGGTGGATCTGAATGGCGACGGCACCATCTCCGCCCGGGACCGCTACTACGCAGGTGTGAGCCGAGGCTACTTCTCGCCGCTGCAGACCGTCATCATCGGCAGCACGGTGTACTCGATCGCGGTGGCGGGCGGCAACATCACGCAGACGACGTCGACGACGCCGCCCTCGGGCAGCGGCCCGCTGGCCTGCCAGCCAGGCTCGCAGTTCTGGTACTGCCGCGAACAGCGCATCGGCGTGGCGCAGCGGATCTACTGGTTCATGGAGCCAGAGCAGTAACGGCGGAAGTCCCGGTTCGCCGGCGGCACTCGCGGCGGGCGCTCTGCGCCTGCCGCGCGCGTTTGCGGAACCGCGCAGGAACGCACTGAAGTGCGCATCGGGCGCGATGGCATGCACGGGCCTGCGGACAGGCGCGCGAAGCACCTCGCCTCGGTGCGCCGCTCACCGCCCGCGGGCGGTCACCCTCGCGTCAGTGCGCGAGCCCTTTCGGAAGATTGAAGGTGACGGTCTCGGTGATGCCATCGGCTTCCTCGACCGTCGTCGCGCCCAACGCCCGCAACCGCTCGATCACCTGCCGCACGAGCACCTCGGGCGCCGACGCGCCCGCAGTCACACCCACCGCCCTGATCCCCCTGACCCACCCGGGGTCGAGCTGGTCTGCGCGGTCGATCATGTAGGCGGGCTTGCCTTCGTTCTGCGCCACTTCGCGCAGTCGGTTTGAGTTCGAGCTGTTGGGCGATCCGACGACGATGACGGCATCGCACTGGCGGGTCAACCGCTTGACCGCGTCCTGACGGTTCTGCGTCGCATAGCAGATGTCGTCGCGCTTCGGGCCGACGATCTTGGGGAAGCGCTTGCGCAACGCATCGATCACGGCCTGGGCGTCATCCACCGACAGGGTCGTCTGGGTCACGTAGGCGAGATTCTCGGGATCCTGAACCAGAAGATGCGCGACGTCGGCCGGAGTCTCGACCAGGAAAATCCCGCTGTCGACCTGCCCCATGGTGCCCTGCACCTCGGGGTGGCCGGCGTGGCCGATCATGACGATCTCGCGCCCCTGCTCACGCATTCGTGCGACTTCCACATGCACCTTGGTGACGAGAGGGCAGGTGGCATCGAACACCCGCAACCCGCGCTGGTCCGCATCCGCCCGCACCTCACGGGAGACGCCGTGAGCGCTGAAGATGACCGTGGATCCGGCCGGCACCTCGTCGAGCTCCTCGACGAAGACGGCGCCCTTCGCGCGCAGGTCGTCGACGACGAACTTGTTGTGAACGACTTCGTGGCGCACGTAGATCGGGGCGCCATGAACCTCAAGGGCGCGCTCGACGATTTCGATCGCGCGGTCGACGCCCGCGCAGAATCCGCGGGGCTTGGCGAGAATGACCTTCATGGAATACCTCTACGCTTAGGCGGGTGCGGCCCCGGAAGAATCGACGCTGCACTGCGGGCGACCACCCCCGCCCGCAAGGCCGCAAGTTATCACGACCCGCGCCCGCCCGCGGCCTCGGCGCGCGACCGCTGCGCCTGCAGGATGCCGTCCAGGACAGCCAGGATGGCACCGCAGGTGATCGCGGAATCGGCCACGTTGAAGGCAGGGAAATAGCTGCCGTGCCAGTGAAAATGCAGGAAGTCGATCACCGCGCCCCACAGCACCCGATCGATCAGGTTGCCGATCGCGCCGCCCAGGATGAGCGTGAGCGCCGTGGCGAAAAGCCGTTGCCCCTGCAACCGCGCAAGCGTCCAGACGATCCAGGCCGACGCAACCACCGCGATGGCGATGAACATTCCGCGCTGCCAGCCCGCCGCGTCGGCCAGAATGCTGAAGGCGGCACCCGTGTTCCGCACGTTCACCAGATCGAAGAAGGAGGTGACGACGACCGAGGCGCCTAGCGGAAGCGACTGGTCGACCAGCCACTTCGTGATCTGGTCGACGACGACGATCGCGCCGGCGATGCCTAGCCAGCCCCAGAGACTACGCATGTTCGCGCGACTCGCCAGGCCCCGTCAGGTTCGACACGCAGCGCCCGCAGATGTCGGGATGCTGCGGATCGACGCCGACGTCCGCCCGGTAGTGCCAGCAGCGCGCGCACTTTGCGTGGCCGGACTTCACGGCGCGGATGTGAACGCCCTCGACGCGGCTCGGCACGGCATCGGCCGGAGCCGAGCGGCCGAGCGTCACGGCCGAGGTGATGAAGACGAAACGCAGGTCCTCGCCGAACGAGGCCAGCATCGCGTGGATGTCGTCCTTCGACGAATGAATCTCGATCTCGGCAGCCAGCGAGGACCCGATGCTGCCAGCGACCCTGAGCCGCTCCAGTTCCTTCAGCACGTCGGATCGAAGCACGAGGAGCGTCTCCCAGCGCCGGGCCAATTCCTCCGCGTCCTCGACGTCCGGCAACGCGTGCAGTTCCGCGAGGAACACGCTGTCGTGGGGCCGGCCCGGGAGGTGCGACCAGACCTCGTCCGCCGTGAAGCTCAGGATCGGCGCCATGAGCCGCACGAGGGCGTGCGTCACGTGGTACAAGGCGCTCTGCGCGGAACGACGGGCGCGCGAGCCCGCCGCGGTGGTGTAGAGCCTGTCCTTCAGCACGTCGACGTAGAACGCACCGAGCGACTCCGAGCAGAACTCGTGCAGCCGCTGGGCGATCACGTGGAAGCGGTATTGCTCGTACTCGGCGACCACTTCTTCCTGCAGGCGCCGCGTCAGCACGAGCGCGTAGCGGTCGATCTGCAGCCACTGCTCGACGGGCAGCGCGTGCGCGGCGGGATCGAAATCCGCCAGATTCGAGAGCAGGAAGCGCAAGGTGTTGCGGATGCGGCGGTAGCTCTCGACCACGCGCTTGAGGATCTCGTCGGAGATGGACAGCTCGCCCGAGTAATCCGTCGAGGCGACCCACAGCCGCAGGATGTCGGCCCCGAGGGTGCCGACCACCTTCTGCGGGAGGATCACGTTGCCCATCGACTTGCTCATCTTGCGCCCGTCGCCGTCGACGACGAAGCCGTGCGTGAGCAGCGCCTTGTACGGCGGCACGGCGTTGAGCATGCAGGAGACGAGCAACGAGGAATGGAACCAGCCGCGGTGCTGGTCGGAACCTTCGAGGTAGAGATCGGCCGGGAAGGCGAGTTCTTCCCCGTGCGTGCCGCCGCCCCCAGGGCCGCCTAGCACCGTCTGGTGCGTCACGCCCGAATCGAACCAGACGTCCAGGGTGTCGCGCCCCTTTTCATACGTCGCCGCATCCGCCCCGAGGAGATCTGCCGGGTCCACCCGCTGCCACGCCTCGATCCCTTCCTTCTCGACGCGACGGGCGACCTCCTCTAGCAGCTCGAGTGTGCGCGGATGCAGCGCGCCCGTGCGGCGATCGATGAAGAACGGGATCGGCACCCCCCACTGGCGCTGCCGCGACAGCGTCCAGTCGGGACGGTTGGCGATCATCGCGTGCAGACGCGCCTTGCCCCAGTCGGGGAAGAAGCGGGTCGCCTCCACGCCTCGCAGGGCCGTGGCGCGCAGCGGCTCGGCCGGCTGCGCGCCCTGGTAGCCCGGCACATCGTCCATCCCCGCGAACCACTGGGTCGTGGCGCGATAGATGATGGGCGTCTTGTGGCGCCAGCAGTGCATGTAGCTGTGGACGTGGCTCGCCTTGGAGAAGAGGGCTCCGACCTCGGCAATCTTGGCGACGATCTTCGGGTTCGCGTCCCAGACGGGCAGGCCGCCGAAGAAGGGCAATGCCTCGTCGTAGCGGCCGTCCCCGAGCACCGGATTGAGGATCGAATCGTCCTTCATGCCGTAGCGCCGGCACGACAGGAAGTCTTCGATGCCGTAGGCGGGCGCGCTGTGCACGACGCCCGTGCCCTGGTCGAGCGTGACGTAATCGCCCAGGAAGACCGGCGACGCCCGGTCGTAGAAGGGATGCCGGAATGCGACACGCTCGAGCGCAGCGCCCTTGCAGGTCGCGAGCACGGTGCCCGTGAGGCCGTAACGCTCCAGGCAGTTCGCCACGAGCTCGGCGGCGAGCAGCAGCAGTCCGCGATCGGTCTGCACCAGACTGTACTCGAAATCCGGGTGGAGATTGAGCGCCTGGTTCGCAGGGATGGTCCACGGTGTCGTGGTCCAGATGACCGCGTAACCGACCTGCACGGGCAGACTCGCCAGCCCGAACGCGCGGGCGATCGCGGCGTGATCCGCGAACGGGAAGCCCACGTCGATGGCGACGTCCTTGCGGTCGGCGTATTCGACCTCCGCCTCGGCGAGCGCCGACCGGCAGTCGAAGCACCAGTTCACGGGCTTGAGCCCGCGGTACACGTATCCCTTCTGCAGCAGCCGGCCGAGCGCCCGGATCTCTCCAGCCTCGTTGCGGTGGTCCATCGTGAGGTAGGGCCGATCCCAGTCACCCAGCACGCCCAGCCGGATGAAGTCGCTGCGCTGGCGGTCGATCTGGCGCGTGGCGTAGGCGCGCGCCAGACGCTGCGTGTCCTCGGCGGCGAGATGCTTGCCATGCTCCTTCTCGATCTGGACCTCGATCGGCATGCCGTGGCAGTCCCACCCCGGCACGTAGGGCGCGTCGAAGCCCATGAGCGTGCGGCTCTTGACGATGACGTCCTTCAGGATCTTGTTCACCGCATGCCCGATGTGGATGTCGCCGTTGGCGTAGGGCGGGCCGTCGTGCAGTACGAACTTGGGCCGGCCGGCCCGTGCTTCGCGGATCCGCTGATAGAGGCGCGTCTCGCGCCACTTCTCCAGGACGGCCGGCTCGCGCTTGGCGAGATCGCCGCGCATGGGAAACGCGGTATCCAGCAGGTTCAGGGTCTTCTTGTAGTCGGTCATGTCGTGCATCCAGTACGGCTGGGTTGCGGTCGCCCGGGGCCGCGTCTACGGTGATGGATCAGAGCGCGGCACCACGAGGGTCCGCCGCGCGGCGCGCTTCGGACTCCCGGAACCAGACCCGCGTGTGCTCCACGTCGAGCGCGATCTGGCGGCGCAGCGTCTCGAGATCGGCGTACTTCTGCTCGTCGCGGAACTTGTGCAGGAACTCGACCCGCACCTGCCGCCGGTAGATGTCGCGATCGAAGTCGAGCAGGAAAACCTCCAGCGTGGGTACCCCGGCCGATTTCACCGTGGGCCTCACCCCCAGGCTCGCCACCCCCGGCAACGGCGCCGAATCGACGCCGTGCATCCGCACCGCGAAGATCCCGCTCAGCGGAGGCCGGTTGTGGCGCATCCGGACGTTCGCCGTGGGAAACCCGAGGCGCCGGCCGAGCTGGTCGCCCTTCACGACCCGACCGCTGATGCTGTACGGCCGGCCCAGCAGGCGGGCCGCGTCGGCGAGCCGCCCTCGCGCGAGTGCCTCGCGGACCGCCGTGCTGGAAACCCGCTCGCCGTCGACCACGATGGTCGACATGGACTCGACCATGTAGCCGTGCGCGGGC
>NZ_JALHPM010000169.1:0-13736 GCF_022842525.1 Luteitalea sp. | reverse complement strand
CGGCGGCCCCGGCCGGCGGATCGTCGGTGAACGTCGAGGCCTTCGCGGATCTGTTCGTGGCGATCGACCCGGTGTCCGGCAGCGTGCGGCAGGTCACCGACCCGCGCCAGATGCAGAAGATGGTGCAGCAGGGCATGCGGGAGGGACGCTTTGCCCTGCCGACCCGCAACACGACCGGGAGGGCCGCCTAGATGGCCCTCCGCATCGGCTACGTCAACCGTTGGAAGACGGGCACCCTGACGGCCTCGTCGGCCGCCACGGGGCTCCCCGCGACCGCCACACAGGTGCCAGACCGTCGCTACGTGTGGCGCTCGAACGCGGCCACCGGCGCCGCGACGCTCGACTGCGACTTCGGCAGCGCGCAGACCCTCACGATGTGCGCGGCGGCCAACGTCAAGCTGGTCGGCACCGGCGTGCTGCGCTTCAACACGCGCGGCACGGGCGGATCGCCCGGCGCGGCGACGACCCAGGTGACCCTGGGCACGCAGGACACGACGACGCAGGCCGTCGCCGGCTTCTTCAACAGCGTGTCCGCCCGCCACGTCCAGTGGGAGTTCACGAACCCCTCGGCCGCCTCGGACTACGCCGAGCTGGGCTTTGCCTTCGTGGGCGGCTACATCGAGCCGACGCTGAACGTGCTGCCCGGCTGGCCGCTCGATCGGGAAGATCCGTCGCTGTCGCGCCAGTCGGTCAACCGGCAGAAGCAGTTCGCGACGTTCGACAAGTACTACACGGGCCGCTGGTCGTGGGACGGGTCGAAGTTCGCCGACTGGGATCTCTTCCGCGCGCTCTACGACACGGTCGGCATCTCGACCGAGCTGGTCTTCGTGCTCTCGACCGCGGTGACCTGGACGACCTGGCTGGCGCGCCTGACCGGGCCGCTGGCGTCGCGTCCGAGCCTCGCGCGGCAGCGTGTGGCGCTGGACCTGCCCTGGGAGGAGCTGCGCTAGCCATGGCGAGCCTGAGCGAGTTCCTCGCCGCCATGACCCGGCAGGAGACGATCGTCGCCTGGCTGACCCTGCGCGGGCAGCAGACGACGTGGACGGCCGTGGGCGGCGGCGCCCCGAACGCCTACCAGTCCACGCTGGCGCCGCGCCTGGGCGCTGCGCAGATTGCCGGCGGGGTGTACGCCAAGGTGACGCGCGTCATCGAGAACGCCACCGTGCTCACGGCGCAGACGTCGCTGGCGAACGTCAACAGCAATGCGGGGTCGTGGTACCACGACGAGGCCGCGGGCCTGCTCTACCTGCGGACCACCGGCGGCGGCGACCCCGACACGTACACGATGATCGCCGTCGAGCGGGAGCTGACGCTGTCGACGACGGGGATCCTGCTGAACGACACGGACGGAAACCCGGCCACAGGCCGCTACTACTTCCCCTGGCTGGTCTCCGACCTCAGCAGCATCCTGCAGGAGGCCGAAGACGTGCTGCAGGGCCGGAAGCTCTTCCCCGAAGGTGACCTGACGATCGCCTCGGTCGGGGGCTTCCTGCACACGCTGATCGCCGTGGACTCCGGCTACACCTGGGAGAACACGCGGATCCGCTTCGCCGTGGGCGGGAGCTACGCGGGCGGGACGCTGCTGCTGTCGCAGTTCGGCGCGATCGGCACGCTGGCCATCTACCGCGTCGAGGCGACCGATGACACGTCGGTGACCTTCAAGGTGCGCCCGATCTCGGCTGGGCCGCTGTCGCAGCCGGCGCAGCCCACGCCGATCTTCGCGAGCGAGTATCCGAACCTGGGCGACGGCGTGTCCGGCACGCGGAAGCCCATCGGCTACGGGCGTGGGGTGATTCGTCCGCCGCTCGTGGATACCAGCGGGTACGGCACGTACCTCTTGGCCGATGCCGCCTTCCAGACGCTGTCGGCGGTGCACCGCGTGGAGGCCGTGCCGAAGTCCGGCGGGCCGCGCGTGGGGCTCTTCGAGGGCGTGCACTGGTCCGCCAACCTCACCGCGTGCACGTTGACGCTCCTGAGCGCCGAGGCCACGGCTGCGACCCACGAGATCGACGTCGAGCTCACGGGGAAGCCGGGGCTCACGACCTTCGGCGACATCGCGCTCGACCTGCTGCAGTCGATTGCCGGCGTGCCGGCGGCCGACATCGACACCGCCTCCTTCACGGATGCCGCGGCCGCGCATCCGGCCGAGCTGTCCGTCTGGCTGCTGAGCGGTCGGTCCCTGTCGTCCGTGATCTCGACGTCGGAGCCGGGGCAGCCCTCACTCGAGCGGTCGGTGCACGGCACCGTCACCGTCAACCGGTCCGGGCTGTGGGTGGCGCGCCTCTGGGCGCCGCCAAAGGATGTATCGGCGGTCGCCGTCCTCCGCAAGGAGCAGTGCGCCGGGGTGAGCTTCCATCACCGCGACGAGCGGCTGGTGGTCGGCCGGACGTACGTCTACTACGCCCAGTCGGTAGCCCAGGGCACGTGGCAGATCGCGACCCACGCCGATGCGGCGAAGCAGTACCTGAACCAGACCGACGACGCGCTGGAGGTCTACACCTTCCTCCGCAACCCCGCCAACGCCGAGGCGCTGGCGCAGCGCTACCAGCTCCTCTTCGGCACGGCGGTCATGGAAGCCGACGTCGCCGAGATGGGCGCGTCGCAGCTGCTGTCGGAGCTGCACGACCCCGTGCTCGTCACCTACAGCCCAGCGCCGGCCACCGGCGGGGCCTACACCAACCGGGTGTTCCAGTTCGTGCGCCTGGAACGCCTCTACGCGCCGATGCTCGGCGTGCGGGCGGGGCTCTTCGACGTGGAGGCGACCGGTCTGGCCCGGAACCTCGGCGTCTGGCAGGCCACGGCCTACCCGAATTGGGCCTCATCGAGCGCCGCGCAGCGTGAGGCGTCTGGATATTGGACGGACGCCAACGGCGATCCGGGGAGCGGCGGCACCTACGTGGGCCGTTCGAAGTGGGGATAACCGATGCCGCTTGATCAGACCGCGCCCGCTGTCGGGGGCTCGACCCTCGCCGATCAGGGGATCGCGTGGCGCAACAACGACCGGATCTGCGGCTTGCCCGTGGTGGCCGGGGCCCCGCTGCTGCTGGGCGGATCGTTCTCGGAGTACGTGACCGTGAGCACGTTCGTGCGGCTGCCGCAGTCGCCGGGCTTCGAGATCGACGGCGCGCTGGCCACCTACTCCAGCGTCTACCTCGAGGCCGATGCCATCCGCGCGGACGACGTGAGCAGCACCGTCAATGCGGTGTTCGACCTGTGGGACGCCACGACTGGTGCGACGGTGGCCGGATCGGAGCTGACCATCAGCGTCGACGTGGCGCACCCGCTCACGAAGCCGGGCAAGACCTCGGTGTTCACCATCAACAGCGGCGTGCGCCGCTACTACTTCCGCCTGCGTTCCGGCACGTCCGGCTCCGGCGTGGCGGGCTTCTGCAAGCTCGTCGGAAAGAACAGCTGATGACCCGCGCACTCGTCTTCGTCACCCTACTCGTGCTGGCCAGCGTCCACGGCGTCGCCGCCCAGACCGCGAACGTGGCTCGCTTCTCGAAGGTCACCATCTCCGCATCGACCGACGAATCCCTCACGGTGACGCGGGCGGACACCGGCGTGGGGAACACGCCCATCGTGGCCGTGTTCGCACGCACGGGCGCCGCCCCGACCTCCACGGCGCGTGGCGTGGCGATCGCCTTCCGGGATGCCAACAACGAAACCGTCGTGGGCGCCATCGCCGGGGTTCGCACGAATAGCGCCTCCAACTTCAACGGAGAGTTGGCGTTCTACACCAATGCTGGTGCCGGCTCCGTGTCGAACATGACCGGGATGACCGAGCGCATGCGAATCACGGCTGATGGGCGTGTCGGCATCGGCACAACCAGCCCAGATGCCGGCCTAGAGATCGCCGCCGCGTATGTGACCAGCGGCGCTACCGTGCCGACCGGGTTCGCACTTGGCGGCCAAGCGGCCACGGCGCGTGGACAGCTGATCTATGGCGACGGCTCCGGCTACACCTTCAACATGGGCCCGGTCGTGAGCGGCGCCTTTGCTGCGCGGTTCGTGTTTGATGACCGTGGGCAGCTGTTGCTGGTATCGCCCTCCGGGAGCCGCAGCAAACTCCGATTTCAGGACGCCGGAGCCGACGAGACCGGCGTCGAGATGGATGACGCGAACAACGAGCTCGTCTTGACGACGAACAGCGGCCTTCAGGCGACCGTGCTTGGCACGACGGCGTCAGCGGCCAACATGTTCTATGACTCGACGACCGACGAGATCCTGCGGTCTACGTCGAGCCGCCGCTACAAGGCGGACATCCACGCGCTCGACGTGCGCGTCCGCGACGTGCTGCAGCTGGCGCCCGTGCTCTACAAGGACGCGCGGAAGCTAGACGGGCCGGACTATCCGGGCTTCATCGCCGAGGATGTGGCCAAGCTCTTTCCTGAGCTCGTTACCTACGACGCCGAGGGGCGGCCCGACTACGTGCAATACGACCGCGTGCCGGCCTATCTTCTCGTCGCCCTTCGGGATCTGGCCGCGCGCGTGCAGCGCCTGGAGCGACGTCGATGACTCGCCGTCTTCGCCGTGGGGCGCTGGCGATCCTCGTGGGGCTGCTCGTCGGCGCGTGCCTGCTCGTCGCCGCGGAGGCCTTGGCGCAGGCGCCCGTGTCGCCGCTGACCGCGGCCAAGGTTGAGGCGCATCGGCTGCGCGTCGAGAACGCGCAGCTTCGGGCGCAGTTGGCCCAGGTGCAGGCGGCGCTGGACTCTGAGCGCCTGACCGCTGAGCGGCTGGCGCTCGAGCAGCTGCTGCGCGACGAACTACACCCGCCCGAGGGGCATGTCTTCGACTGGATCGAGCAGCGCTTCATCCCCCCGCAGGAGCCGAAGTGACAACACGACTGTCTCTCCTCGCGTGTCTGGCGCTGGCGCTGGTGGCGCCTGTGGCCGGGGCGCCGTTCGACCTGTACGAGTACGCGCTCATCGCGCAGCAGCCTGACGGCGCCAAGGCCGTGCGCTGTCCGGCGTCCGTGGACTTTGCGGCGGGCTGCTCGGCGTTTTCCGCCTCCACGGCCGGGGTGGTGTTTCCCACGCGCCCGGTGGCGTGGGTGCAGTTCATGGCGACGGTCACCGCCCATCACGTCGAGGATGCCGTGCGGTTGCGCGCGTTCCGCTACGTGCTGGCGGATGGCGACTGGACGACCGTCAGCGAAGCGTGGGTCGGCACGGCGCCGACGCTCCTCGATGCCCCGCGCACGGTGGGCTACTACCTCGATCCGGCCTGGTGGGCGGAGCAGCCCGCCGGCGAGACGATTTTCGTGTTGGAGATGCGAGGCTCGCCGACGGTGTACGGCGCCAAGCTGCGCGTCGCGTTCGACCTCGGAGCTGGGCGATGAGCGAGACGGTGCAGGTCGGAGAGTTTACCCGCGCCATCGAGGCGCTGTCGAAGCAGATCGCCGACGTGCAGGCGACCTCGCGCGAGACGCTGACGGAGGCGCGGAAGACGAACGGCCGCGTGAACGGGCTGGAGCGGGTGACTGCCGAGCACGGCGTGAAGCTCAAGAACCTCGAACGTGAGGTGTTCCACGAGGACGTCGACGAGAAGGCGTCAAAGGACGAAGACACGCCCATTACCCGCCGCGATCTCTGGGTGGCGGTCGGCGCGATCGGCTTCGTCCTGGCGGCAGTGAAGTGGCTGCCGGCGCTCGTCGCGGCCGGAAAGGTGGCGCCGTGACGGACACCGAGATCATCGCCGGCATCATCGACCGCGAGGGCGGCTACGTCGACAAGGCCAACGACAAGGGTGGCCCGACGAAGTACGGCATTACCGCGGCCACGCTGGGGCAGTGGCGGAAGTTCGGTCGCCCCGCCACGCGGGCGGAGGTGCGCGCGCTCACGTCGGCGGAGGCGGCGGACATCTACCGCGTCCGCTACGTGACTGGGCCGGGCTTTCTCGTGGAGCGCTTTGCGTTCTCGCCCTTGCGGCACCAGATCGTAGATGACGGAGTGATGTCTGGTCCCACCACAGCCGTAAAGACTCTACAAGCATTGCTTGGCGTTGAACGCGACGGCGTGTTCGGGGCCGTGACGCAGGCGGCGCTGTCTCAGTCGAACCAGCGCGCACTGCACGTCGAGTACGTCAAGGCGAGAGCGTGCCGTCTTGCACGGATCGTTAAGTTGGATCCATCGCAGGCCGCATTCATCGAGGGGTGGATCACGCGCGCTCTCTCATTCCTGGAGCCGTCGCATGTGTAGCGCGAGGCCGTTGGTTGAGGCGCTGCTGACGCCATGTCGCCCAGCGTACGTTATCCGGCTCGTAGTCACCGTCTGGGTCCTTTCTGTCCAGCGTGAGTTTGCTAGAGGGTCTGAGCCCAACGTCAGCCAGGAAGTTGTCGAACGAATGGAGCCATCGATCGCACACGCGTATCCCTCGGCCCCCGTAGTACCGATAGGAGGCGCTTTTAGGGTCATAGCATCGCGAGCGCATGCCTTGCCAGATGTGGTACTCGGTGGTTACTCGGCCGATCCGGCTGTGGCCATGCCTGGTTCTCCGGGCGCGCACGACGTCAATGGAGAGGCAACCACAAGACCTCGTCTTACCAGTAGTCAGCTTCTGCTGGTTGAACACGCCGAAAGTGCCGCACTCGCAAATGCAGCGCCAGAAGCGATGCTTGTCGGTCTTCAGGGCCAGCGCCTCCTCGACAACCAGCAGCCTGCCAAACCTCTCGTCAATGAGCGCGGTGGCCCGCGCGCGGACTGCATGCTGCCGACTACAGGCCCTCGAACAGAATCGATTCCCGCGCTTCAACGGCTGTTCGCAACCGGTTCTTTCGCACGTCATCTTCAAATTATAGCCGAACAGTTCGAAGAAGGGTGGGAGAACCGTGCGCTGTCGTTCTTCCTGTCGCGCCCTGGTGGCGCCGAGGTGGCGCGTGCGTGAAGCGCGTGGACGAGGACGGCTGGCCCGAGGCGCCCGGCGAGATCCGCGAGCTGGGGACGGGCACGCCGCACGAGGTCGTGGAATACCGGATGCCGCTGCGCCTGCCGTATCGACGGGGGCGGCGGT
The DNA here is from genome assembly GCF_022842525.1 of Luteitalea sp. Taxonomy (NCBI): domain Bacteria; kingdom Pseudomonadati; phylum Acidobacteriota; class Vicinamibacteria; order Vicinamibacterales; family Vicinamibacteraceae; genus Luteitalea; species Luteitalea sp. Next base: position 6,725 of record NZ_JALHPM010000169.1, on the reverse strand, counting down.
TGGAGTTGGTGGTGCGGGCATGGACGGCGACGGCGCGCGTCACGCTCGCGGTGGAGTAGCCCGATGATGACCCCAGGACAGCGCCTCGCAGCGGGGCAGGAGATTCGCGCGAACGGGATGACCCTCGCCTACCAAGGCGACGGCAACCTCGTGCTGCACGACGGGCAGGGCCGGCCGCGGTGGGCGACCGGCACGCACGGCCGCGCGCCTGGCCACGTCGAGATGCAGGCGGACGGGTTTCTCGTGGTCTACGATGCCGCCGGCGCGCCGATCTGGCGGTCGGGCGATGTCGCCGTGCCGGGCGGCCGGCTGCGCTTCGACACCGCCGGCATCCGAGTCGTGGCGACCGTGGACGTGCCGACGTGGCAGGTCGTGCTCGACACGCCGGCGGAGCCAGAGCCGCCACCGGTGGGCCCCTTCACGCTGACGCGCCTGCGCGTCGAGGACAACCGCCGCTGGTTCGCCAACGAGGCGGGCCGGTTCGACTGGCGCGAGGTGTCGGCGTTCTCGCTGCTGTCTCGGCTGCTCGCCGGCGAGGACCAGCACGTGCGTGACTACCTGGCCGGCATGCGGGCCCGGGGCTTCACCGTCGTGCGCGTCATCCTGACGCTCGATGGCGACTACTGGACGCGCAGCCCCCTCGGCGGGCGCTCGTTCCGGTGCGCGCCGGACATGCCCGGCTACTGGCAGGCGCTCGACCGGCTGGTGGAGCTGACCGGCGCCGCGGGCCTCTACCTGCGAGCGGTGTTCCTCGGTGCGGTCGAGCCGTTCGGCGGTGTCTGGCACCCGGACCGGCGTGACGTGTGGCACGGCGACGTGCGCGCCCGTGGGGAAGCCTTCACGGTGGAGGCGGCGCAGCGGATCGGGCGGCACGCGCACGTCATCGGCGAGCTCGCCAACGAGCCCGGACAGATCGGGATGCGAGAGAGCTTCGACGAGCTCATCGCCCTGGGCCGCAAGGTCAAGGCGGTGGCTCCGGACATGCTCCTCGGCGGCGGCGCGGTGGACGGCGCGAACGACCAGGACACGCGGTTCGCCGTGTCGCCCTTCGACTACTGCGACGGGCACATCGAGCGGCGCATGGCCGTGCGCGGCTTCGAGTGGGTCAAGAGGAGCGGCGAGTACGCCCTCATCGACCAGGAGCACGTCGGCAAGAAGATGCCGTTCATCTCGGGCGAGCCGGTGAACTTCGGGGAGCGCCGCGCGGACGGCCGTACCGGCGACGTCGAACCGTCGCCCTCGGTGGCGTTCGCCTACGGGGCCGTCAGCCGGGCCCGGCAGTACAGCACCTGTTTCCACTACGACGGCGGACTCTGGACGACGCTGCCGGCCGCCGAGACCGACGCCTGCATCTCGTCCTACATGGCGGCGCTGAACGCCTTCCCGATGCTCACGGACGGGAAGTGGCGCGGGCACTGGGCGCAGAGCTACTGGCGGCAGGTGTGGCCGCCAAAGGACGACGAGGACATCGTCGAGCGGCATGTGGCCGACGGCCGCGGCCCGTGGCGCGTGTTCGGCTGCGGCCCCTACTGCGTGGCCTTCCCGGAGCCTGACGGCTGGGACTACCGCGCCAATCTCACCGCGCCAGCCACGCGGCTGGCGCACGAGTCCGCCGGCGCCTTCGCCGCGGGCGTGTATCGAAAGGACTGACCCATGATCAAGCTGCCGAACATCCAGGACGCCATCAACGCCCAGCTCTCGCGCCGTGGGCTCGACCAGTACGTCGACTACGTCACGTATCTGCCGGCCGACGCGCCGGCCCCCGACGACGCCACGCACATCCTGACGATCGCCAGCGCGAAGACCGCGGCGAAGGTGCAGGTGGCCATCAAGGCGAAGGGCTTCTACGGCCAGATGGCCGACGTCGTCCTCGGGGTGCTGTAGGCCATGGGCGCCCTCGTGCACGTCTTCACGCGTCGTCCGGCCGCCACGCTGTTCGCGGTGCGCGCGGGGCTCAATCTGGCCATGGCCTACGGCCTCCACCTGAGCGTCGAGCAGATGTCGTCCACGATGCTCTTCACGGAAGCGCTGTTCGGCATCTTCGGCGATGCCACGACGACGCCCAACGCGAAGCTGCACCCGGAGACGGTCGAAGCCGCGAAGGCGGGGAAGCAGCCGTGAACGAGCTCAACCCGAACCACCCTGTGACGGCGGCCGCGCGCGACCTGTGGCACAAGGTCGCGGCGCTGCTCGTGCGCCGCGTGAGGGCGGCCGACGGCCCGGACGACACGACGGGTGCCGACGTGGTCATCACCGAGTCGGAGATCGCTGACCTCGCGCAGGCGCCGGCCCACAACATCACCATTCGGTTCGTCGACGGCCTGGGCATCGTGCTCCACATGGTCGACGACGCTGAGGCGGCGCGTCTCGCGCGGCAGGAAGGCGGACTTCCCGCATGAGCATCACCACCGGCCGGAATCATCCCGGCATCAACGTCGACCGCGGCGACGGCCAGAACCAGGCATATCTCGTGCTGTCCGACGAGGAACGCGCCAAGGGCTTCGTCCGGCCGGTGCGCCAGTCCTACGTCCACGTCGGGGCTGAGGGCGCCAGCCGGCGCGGCTGTGGCGCGCTGACAACGATGGGCCGCGCCATCGCCGAGACCTACGCCCGCGACCCGCAGTTCTACGGTGCCACGTTCTGCTGCGGTTGCGGCCGGCATCTTCCGGTGGCCGAGTTCGTGTGGGACGGCACCAGCGAACGGGTGGGGTCATGAACGAGCGCCGTACCGAGGCCGGTGCCCTGCTGCGGACGGGTCTCGAGGAAATGGAGCGCCAGATCAAGGCGGTGCCCACCGGCCGCAAGGGCACCGTCGTCGTGGTCTGGACCAATGACCAGGTCGCGCTCGGGACGGCCTGGCACACGGCGCGCGGCTGGGACATCAGCGCGTCGCTCAGTGCGGCAGTGACAGACGGCAAGGCGCGAGACCTCACGTTCACCGTGGGGCTCGTGCTGTGACCTTCATGCGCGCGGCGGTGATTCGGCGCCAGAGTCTGGGGGCCATTCCGGCGGCGGGGTGGAAATCTGGGACCGGGCCCCGTCGCGCGCGTGGAGCTGAACGGAGAGATTGAGCATGTCTGCCACCATTCCAACGGCCCTCCTCGACACGATCTACGAAGGCTCGTCGCATCGCTACCGGTGCGAGATGGAGGACGAAGACAGCGCGGTCATCGTCGCCGCGGCCATCACGGACGTCCGCGGCTGGCTCGACGACGACGAGAGCGGCGTCACCATCAACAGCCGGGCGAACGTGTCGCTGCTCGGCGCCAACGGCGGCAGCGTGGTCACCGAGACGATCGCGGGTGTGCCGCGCGCGGTCTTCTACTGGTACCTGACGAGCGCCGATGCCGCCATCGTCAGCTCGGCGGATGTCTCCAGCGAGGACCACCGCCTTACGCTGAAGTTCACGTACACGCGATCGGGCGGCGGGTCGGGCCTGCTCACGCATCGCGCCCGCTACCCCGTGGTGGCGCTCGAACGGCACCCCTGACGCCGAGGAGTCTGACCATGCAATCTCGCTACTACTGCCCTGAGTGCCAGCGCCAGTTCTGCAAGCCGGAGAGCGCCCTGCAGGCGTTCAACGGCACGCACTGCCCGGCTTGCGGCGGGCAATACCTGACGCTGGTGACGTTCAACCCGCTGGTGCCAGGGGATGACTACGACCCGGACGCGCCCGATGCGCCGCGCGTGCCGGTGCCCGCGGCGCCGACGCCGCCCAACGTGACGCTGCTGCTGAGCGAGGCCGAATCATGAAACGCCGACTGGATGCTGGAGCCGGCTACGTCATCGTGGACCACACGAACAGTCCGGGCCTGAGCGCGGCCGATGTCGCCCATGTGCCCGGCCAGGTGGCTATCCCCGGCGGCACGGTGTTCGAGCGCGACATGCTCTCGTGCAGTCACTGCCAGGCGACGGTGCTGCTGAACCCGGCGCGGGTCCGCGATCGGGCCGTCTGCCCGAAGTGCCACGCCTACATCTGCGATCGGTGCGAGACGGCGCGGGTCGCGGCCGGTGGCGCCTGCGTCCCGTTCGAAGCGGTGCTCGACCGCGCGGGCGAGCTGCTGGTGAAACACGCCGGGCAGATCGACCACCCTGAGCTCGACGTGCTCAACGACCCGACGCGGCTGGCGTACACCGACGCCCCGCGCATCGTGGTGCCCGGAGGTGCGGCGTGACCCTCGAGGAAATGAAGGCGATCGCGGCGTCGCTGGGGTATCGGTTCGAGCGTGAGACGCGGGCCGATGGGGCGGTCGTCGAGCGCATGTTGCGGGCGGACGGTTCGGTCGCCGTGACCGCGACAAAGCTCGCCCCCGTGGGAGGTGTCGCGTGAGTCCCGTCACGCGGTTGTGGATCGAAGCCATGCTCCGCCTCGTGCGGGGCATGTGCACGGAGACGGAAAAGTGGCTGAAGGCGCAGGACGCGCCCAAGTCGTCGTAAACTAGTGGCACCCCGGGTCCGCTGTGGCGCCCGCCGGCTCTCCGCCGGCCATCGCCGCTCCTTTGCCAACCCGATTCACCTGACAGGCAAAGGAGCCAGCGTACCATGATCATTTCTGCTCTCATTCCGACGTGGACCCCCGTGCCCGTGGCCGACACGACGGCCATGACCGACGGCGGCCATCACACCATCCAGGGCGGCACGTCCAGCCAGCGCTGCGAATTGCGTAAGGTCGAGATCGCCGGCCAGGCCGGCGCCTCGGCCCCGACGATCCTGGTGCTCGGTCGCACCTCGACGGTCGGCGCCACGCTGACGGCGCTGCGCCTCGCGGCCAACGACGGCAGCTCGGTGCTCATCGCCAACCCCCCGGTCAGCTACGCGGCCAGCACCACGAAGCCGCAGCGCTCGGCCACCCTCGGGATGCTGGCCAACCTGGGAATCAACGCCTACGGCGGCCTGCTGCACTGGTTCCCCGGCCCGGACCAGCGTATCGCCAGCATCGGCAACACAGCATCGCTCGGTGAGCTGTCGCTGAACGCGTTCAGCGGCGGCACGCCCGGCGCCATCTCGTCGAACATCGTCCTCGAAACGGTGTAAGCGGTCATGCGTCGGCAGGGTCTCTCCATGCGCGGGCGCGTATGGCGTGAGCGATGCGCTCGCGCGTGGAGATCCCTGCACGACGATGAGCGAGGGCACTTCATCGTTCCGTACACGCCGCCTTCGTCCGGCGGCGTGATCTTCGCCGCCGACTTCTCATCTGCGGTGCCGCTGGCCGGTTTCGATGGCGTGTCTGGCGAGGCCGAGTTGGGCGTGACGATGTCGCGCACGCATCTGCCGACAGGTGGCCCCTCGGGTGGCCCGGCGTATCGCTTTACCTGGCTGCATGACCCCGCGCAGGTCAACGCGGGCGATGGCTACGGCGGCGAGTATTACCTCGGCTGGGGTGTCGATCTTGGGACCGCGCCTACGGCCGGGCAGTCTCGCTTCATGCGGTTGAGGCTGCGCGTGGTCTCTGGCAGCAATGCGCGCACGCTCGATTCCTCGGATGGCACAGCGAGCACAGTCGCAATGAAGGTGTTCATCATGGGCGACGGCGCGAGCGGGCGCCCGATCCTTGAGTTGCTGTGCAACCGTGATGCGTCAGTGGCCACGCTGCGCCCGGCGCGTGACGGCGCGGGGTATGGGGACAACACGATCACGATCGGTTCGTGGGCGTCGGTGCAGATGGAAGCGGTGGCGGGCGCAGGTGGCGCGTTGAGGTTGTGGATCAATAACAACACCTATGCCTCGCCCGACGAAGAGCAGACCGGGCTGAGCATGGGCGCGGCGACGTGGGACCAATTCGGCTGCGGTTACTACAGCAATCGCATGATCGCTAGTGACGGATCGTTTGGACTGGAGTTGGCCGATCTGGAAGTCGGCACGGCGTTCGATGCCGCCTGGTGAGACATGCCGCCGGTCGTCGTGCACTCGGATCACACGTGGGTGTCGGCAATTCCGCCGCTCCGCGTGGCACAGGGCCGGCGGCGTTTCGATGTGAGTGTGCATGGGCGCATGGCCGGAGTGGATGCGGTGCGGGCGATGTCGCCATTGGCGGGCGGCGTATACCGGCGTGCCCGTGCGGTGCCACAACGACCAGAGCGATGCGTTCTTTCTCGTAACGAGGGCCGAGTGGGGTTGTCAGTCTTTCGAACGGAGCGTGCATCATGAGACAGCGAGTCCTGACAGCGTGTTCAGTAAGATCAAGCTGGTGTATCGGCAACAGGCCGATCGCCAACGTCGTCTCGTCCGTGAGCGTGCTGCTTGCGCTGTCGCTCGTGCTGCTGGCGTCATCCGCTGAGGCGCAGCGGCTCACGTGGTCACAGGCCGCGCCGCACTGGAGTGACGCGCTTATCCGCTACAGCTACGAGGCGAGCTACGCGGGCGGGCCGTTCGAACAGGTCGAGGACATCCAGTGCGAGGGGCTGACGTCGCCCGTGACGTGCTCGGGGCGTCTGGCGTCGGTGCTGCGTCCGGTGCGCGTGCGCGCCGTCGATGCGATCGACACCGTGCGCCACGAGTCCGAGGCGACGGAAGCCGGCCAGGCGCAGCCGCCCGCGCCGCCGATCACGGGCGTGATGCTCACGATCTACCGGCAGGGGCAGTCCTCGCCTGCGGTGGCCCCGCAGTCGATCCCGCTGTCGGCGTTTGCCTGCGACGAGCAGACGATGCCCCCGGCCACGGCGACGAATCCCGGCGGCGTCGGCTTCGAAAACCCGGCGCGGCCCGGCCGCTTCTGCGTGTGGCGG
>NZ_JALHPM010000168.1:0-13816 GCF_022842525.1 Luteitalea sp. | reverse complement strand
ATCGAACGGTGGCGGCGAGGGCGGCGACAGGGGCGAGGCTGGTGGCGCCGGCCGAGGCGTCGGCACAGGCGGCGGATTCTCCCGACGGAACCCGCGCACGAACGCCAGTGCCGCACCGCCCAGGCCGAGCACGCCGGTCAAGCCCCACACCACCAGGCCGAGCAACGGGATCATGTACGCCATCGTCACCACGGCGAAGCCGATGACGAACGACCGCGTGGACGCGAGTCGACTGGCCGGATCCTCCTGCTCGAACAGCCGGGCGCCGATCCAACGGTTCACGGCGATCTTGCCGACGACCCAGGCCACCAGCAACGCGCCGAACAGCACCGGCAGAGCCGCGATCCCCACCACCGTGACCGCCAGCAGCGTGGCCACCGGCCCGCTCAGCACCAGCACGAGCGCACCGGCCAGGAACGTGCTCAGCGGGCGTTCCGCGATGACGTCGGCCGAGGCCGCGATGGCCTGCGGGAACAGCAGGTTCAGCACCAGCTGCACGAAGAACACCACGCCCACCACGATCCACACCCACCCCAGCTCCGGCACGATGAGGCGGCCAAGCAGGAGTCCTCGCGAGAGGTACGGGATCGCGTCCCGGACCCGCGCGCCCACCACGGGGATGCCGATCACGACCTGCTCGCGTCCGGGCCGGAACGTCGCGGGGGCGTCGAGCACGCCGCCCACCAGCACCAGCTCATGCCCGACGACGGCGCCCGGTTCGATCGTGACGGTGCCGCCCACCACCACCAGCGACCCTTCGACCGTCGCGCCCGACGCAAGGCGGACATCGCCCAGCGTGACGGACAGATCCCCGCAGACCTGCCCTTCGACGACGACGCTGCCGAGCACCACGGCGAAGCTGTCGACGGCCTGCCCCTTGCGAATCACCTGGTCCTGCCCGAGGCGGAAGCCGGAATCACGCCAGAAGCCGTCGCACGACTCGTTCGACCCGAGCGGGGTCACACGTGCCTCGCCGGGCGCCGGCGGTGGCAGTTCGGTCGGCGCTGGTGCCGGTGTCCCGGATGCTGGCACCGACGTCCCGGGCGCTGGCGCCTGGGCCAACGCGACCGGCGCAAGGCCCATGGCCCCTCCGGCACAGATCGCAGACAGCACGGCCAGTTGCAGCAATCGGGTCATGACTGGGACGCCCCTCCAGGGGCCACGCGGCTCAACGCCGCAAGACACATCGCACAGGCGGCACACAACAGCAGGGACAGCACCAGGACGATCCTCGCGATGGGCGCCACCACCGACATCCAGGTCAACTGCAGCAGGCGCACGAGCACGGCGCTGGTCTCGGCCGCGCTCCCCACGTAGCCGGCGCCCGTCTGCACGGACTCGGGCACCACACCGCCGATCAGGGCCATCGCCATCGGCCATCCCCAGGTCACGCCGGTGACGGCAGCCGCGGCGACGAGCACGACCGCCACTTGCACCGGCCAGGACCAGGTGAACCAGGGATGTCCCACCACCGCCGGCGATACGGCGGCGGTCACCCGCCCTCGCAGCGTGCGGGGGGCGCGGATCGCGGGCAACTCGGCCAGCGCCCGATGCACCCGACGTTCGAGGTCGTCCGGATCGAGACTCATGAGAGCCACCGTCTGAGCGCCAGGCGCCCGCGATGCAGGTCGGTCTTCACCTTGCCCACCGACACGCCGAGCACGCGCGCGATCTCGTCGCAACTCTGCTGCTCGAAGTGGAACAGCACGAGCGGGACCCGCTGATGCGGCGGCAACTCGCGCAAGGCCGCTTCGAGGCGCGCGCGCCGCGTCGCCGCGTCCAGCGCCTGTCCCGGATCGGCCGCCGCCGAGGGCGCATCGAACGCCGGGGCGTCCGCATCGCCCATCTCACTGAAGAAGCGCCACCGGGCCCGGTAGCGTTCGAGATGATTCAGGCACAGATGCGTCGTGACCGTCTTCAACCAGCCGGGCACGGTCGCCTGGCCGTCGAGGTCGGCGAACCGCTCGTAGGCCCGCAGGAACACCGTCTGTGCCACGTCCTCGGCCTCGGCCTCGTTGGCCAGCAAGCGGACGGCGACGGCATAGACCATGTCCTGGTACTCCCGCACGAAGGCGTCGAACGCAGCGGCCCCTGGCGGGCCCGACGGGTCGCCACGAGCGGCCATGTCCTTCACATACCCGGACGGGAGAGAAAAGTTTCAGGCCTGCCGTGCACCGGCGGGCACGGCCGAGAGGCCCGGCCCCGTAAGCTGGCCGGTGCGCATGGCGCCCTCGCGAATGGTGAACAGCCCCGGGAACCTCGCGTCCCAGGCGGCGCTGGCCGCGGGGACGAACTGGCGCGCGTTGGCTTCGATGCCCGCGTTGCCCGGCACCCGTGCCGCGATGCCGGCCGAGTGGATGAGGGAGGCGCCCGGGCAGGTCAGGTCCTGCACGCACAGGAACATGCCGTACTTCTGCGCGGCCGCCGCCATGAGCATGGCGCCGCTCTGCCCCTTGCACGCCTTCAGGGCGACGCCCGTGTAGCCCATCTCGCGGGCGAGCAGCAACGTCTCCAGATCGACCAGCCCCTCGTCCACGACGACGGGCAACAGCTTCGAGGCCTCGTGCATGACGTTGGCCCGGTCCGTCGCCAGGTCGCGCGACGTCGGCTGCTCGACGTACTTGATGCGCCGGAAGCCGTCGGGCGTGGCCTGGCGCACCTTGCCGAGCAGGTCGAGCAGGTAACCGACGTCGGGACAGCCCTCGTTGAAGTCGAGCAGGTAGTTCCAGTCGGTCACACGACGGGCGCCCATGGCCTCGCGCGCCACGCGGTCGATGCGCGTGATGCGGTCGAAGTCCTGGGCGGCGTTGCCGCCATTGAGCTTGATCTTGAAGTGCGTCAGCCCGTCACGCGCAATCCACTCGGCCAGGGTGTTGGGCAGGCCATCGTCGAGACGAGTCTTCAGGTCGGCTGGTTCGATGGCATCACTCGCGCCGACCGAGTGGAAGACCGGCGTCGTGGCACGCGGCTGCACGGGCACGTAGCGGTCGAGGTACTCGCCGGCGAACGCCGGGCCGAGATCGCGCGACAGGTCGTGCCGCATGTGCGCGCGGGAGTAGGTGGCGTAGCTGCTCAGCCCGAACGCCTTCCCGTAGGCATCGTGGATCGCCGCGTCGAAGGCGCTGGCGACGACGAGCGTGCACAGCTTCGGGATCGGCGCCGGCAGGGAGCGCGCCCGGCCGAGCGTGGCCGCCGCCTGCAGGTAGGCGGGCTCGAGCACTCGCCACAGGTCGAGGGGATGTCCCTCGTCGTCGCAGTCCGCCGTGACGCCGCGGCAGACCTCGGCGAGGGCCATCATCGCGCCGAGGCCCGCCTCCTGCGACACCTTCGGGAAGGCCCAGGCGTTGCCGAGCGTCATCGACCCGAAGCCCCACGACTCCCGCCCGTCGCCGGTGCGCACGCGGCACTGGACGTTGAGAATGGTCACGCGATCGACCGACCGTCCGCCGAACATGTAAGGCGCACGGTACGTATGCCCCTCGAACGCGTGCGTGATCTCGACGATGCGGATGTCGGTGGGTCGGGCGACGCGGAGGGCCGCCGCGCCGGCCGCGAGCCGGGGGACGGCCAGCGCCAGTGGCGAGAGGCAGAGGCCGCCGATCAGGTGACGACGGGACAGGCGCGGGCGCGTGATGGCGGGCATGGGGGCATTATCCGCGCGAAACGGCGGCCGCGACGACGGCGGCCACCTGGCTGGCGGTGACGCCGGTCACGCGGACGCGCTTCAGGCGCGAGCGGTCGCCCGCGATCAGGCTGACCTGCCGCCGAGGGACGGAGAACGCGGCGGCCAGGACGGCGACCAACTCGGCGTTGGCCGCGCCGTCGACGGGCGCAGCACCGAGTCGCACCAGCACGGCCGCCTCTCGCATCCCCGCCAGGCCCGCGTGCGCAGCGCGAGGGATCACGCGAACGGCCAGCTCCACGCCGCCAGCCACCTCGCGAATCCCTTCACCCTTCACCCTTCACCCTTCACCCTTCACCCTTTGCCCTTCACCCTTTGCCCTTTGCCCTTGTCCCTTCGGCATTCAGCATGCCGCATTCAGCATTCTCATGGCCTCTTCCCCTCCACCCAGGCCGGCTTCTCGGTCGTCGTGGCCAGCCAGCGGACCGGCTCGACCATCGACGCAATGGCATCGCGCATGTGCGAGAGGTTGATGTGCTGGAACTCGTCGGAGACCTGGTGGTACTCGCGGTGCAGCCCGTAGCTCGACACGGTGTGTGCGACCACACCACGGCGGGCGAAGCGGATGTTGTCGGACCGTTCGAAGAAGCGCTGGTCCGGGTGCGGGTCCTGGACGAGGCGGGCGCCGCGCGCCGCCAGTTGCGGTCCCAGCGTGGAACGCTCGTAGCCCGTGAGCCACAGGGTGCCCGCGGGCACCTTCGGATCGGGTCGCCCGATCATCTCCACCTGCAGGTCGGCCACGATGTCGGTGAGAGGCACGACCGGGCGGTCCACGAAGTAGCGCGCCCCGTACCCGCCACTCTCCTCGCTGCCGAACAGCGCGAAGACGACGGGCCGCCGCGGGGTGGGGCCCGCCGCCAGCACGCGCGCCAGTTCGAGCACCGCCACCACACCCGACGCATCGTCGTCGGCGCCGTTGTAGATCGTGTCGGCGACGTCACTCGCGGTGCCGGCCCGCGCGCCGAGGTGGTCGAGGTGCGCCGAGAGAATCACGACTTCCGAGGACGCGGAGGGATCGCTGCCGGGCAGGCGGCCGACGACGTTCCAGGTCCGGATGCGGTCACCCGCGACGAGTGCGGTGTCGAGACGGATGGCCGTGCCGTCGGCCATGGCGCTGATCGCATCATGTGTCGCCGCATCGAGGGTGAGAACGGTAGGGCCCGCGGGAGCCGCAGCGGGTGTGCCCACGAGCTGGCTGGAGATGAACTCTGGGAGCTGCCTGGCCATCTGCGCCCAGTTGCCGGCCTGCGCGGCCGAGGCCCGGCGCAAGACGAGCGCGGCGGCGGCCATCCCCGTCATCGCCGTCGGGGGGGCGTCGGCTGGCAGAAGGACGACCGCGCCGGCGGCGGCGGTGGTGCCGGGGCTGACGCGCTGCAGGACCCCAGCGACCCGCGCGCCCGGCACCTGGCCCACGAGAAAGGCGGTGCCGCGGGTGAAGGTGCGATCCCCCACGGTCAGCACGGGTGGGGTCGCGGCCGTGAACCGCTGCACCTCCACCTGCTGCACGAACCACCCGTCGTCGCCCATCGGATCGAGGCCGAGCGCCGCCAGTTGCGCGCCGATGTAGGTCGCGGCAATCCACTCGTCCCGCGTGCCACTGCCGCGCCCGTTGAGGGCATCACTGGCGAGAAACCGCATGTGCGCGGCCACCCGACGCTCGAGGAGCGGCAGGTCGACCGATGGCGCGGAGACGACCGGGAGCGACGTGGGCGGTACCGATGTCGCCGTGCGCGAGGCGCACCCGCTGGTCGACACCACAGTTCCGAGCAGCAGGGACAGCCCGAGCAGGCGGCAAATCATCGCCGCCGACCTTAGCACGGCCCACCTACCCGGGCACCGGGCACCGGGCACCGGGCACCGTTCCCTCATTCTTCTTCTCTCTGTCCTCGGTCCTCCGTCCCTACCTCCGTCCTCTTTCCTCCGTCCTCCGTCCTCCGTGGGGTATGTTGACCCCATGCGCGCACTGCTCGTCGAGGACGACGCCCGAATCGCCGACTTCGTGGCCAACGGGCTGCGCGAGGCGGGGTTCGTGGTGGATCGCGCCGCCGAGGGCGACACGGGGCTCGACCTGGCCACGCGCGGCCAGCACGATGTCGCGGTGGTCGATCTGATGCTGCCGCACCTGGACGGCCTCGCGCTCATCCAGCAGATGCGCCAGCGCGGCGTGCAGACGCCAGTCCTGATCCTGAGCGCGAAGCACACGGTGGACGACCGGGTGGCCGGCCTGACCGCCGGCGGCGACGACTACCTGACCAAGCCCTTCGCGTTCCCGGAACTGCTGGCGCGCGTGCATGCGCTCATCCGGCGCGCCACCCAGGCGCCGGTGGCCACGCACCTGACGGTCGGCGACCTCACGCTCGATCTCGTCGCGCGGACGGCGACGCGGCAGGGCCGCGTCATCGAGCTGCGCCCACGCGAGTTCACGCTGCTCGAGTACCTGATGCGGCACGCGGGGCGAGTGGTCTCCAAGACCATGATCCTGTCGCACGTGTGGGACTACTCGTTCGATCCGGGGACCAACGTGGTGGACGTGCTGGTGTTCCGTCTGCGCGAGAAGGTCGACCGAGGCTTCGACACGCGGCTCATTCAGACCGTGCGTGGGGTGGGCTATGTTCTCCGCGTGGCGTGAGGCGCTGCGCGACGCGCTCGGCCTGCGCCTCGCGCTGTGGTACGCCGTCATCTTCGTCGCCAGCGCCCTGGCCCTGGTGGCCCTCACCTACGTGCTGCTGTCGGCGTCGCTGCGACGGTACGACCGCGACACCATCGAGACCGGACTGGTGCAGTACGCCCGGGCCTATGTGCGCGGCGGGGTCCAGGCCCTCGCGCGCGAGATTCGCGAGGGCGACCTGGCGGCCTCACCCGGTCCGATCTTCGTGCGCCTGCTCGGGCCCGGCGAGGAACTGGTCTTCTTCAGCATGCCGCAGCAGTGGCGGCGCTTCGATCTCACGGCCCTGAACACCCCGCGCCTCAGCGGTGAGCAGACCTGGGCCGAGCTCGACACGGGGGATGGCGGGGATGTGCTGGAGGTCGCGTCGGTGCGCCTGCCGGACGGCACGCTCCTGCAGGTGGGCAAGAGCACGGATCGCCGGCTCGAACTGCTGCGTCGCTTCCGCCGCGTGCTGATCATCGACCTGGCGCTGGTGGTCGTGATCGCCCTGGCCGGCGGCGCGATCGTCACCTGGTCTGGCCTGCAGCCGGTGCGCGCGCTCGCCGATACCGTCCGCGGCATCGTCCGCACGGGGCGCACCGACGTGCGCGTGCCGCCATCCAACCCGTCCGATGCGCTCGGCGAACTGGGCGGCCTCGTCAACGCGATGCTCGATCGGATCGATCGCGTCGTGGCAGGCATGCGGGGCGCGCTCGACAACGTCGCGCACGATCTGCGCACGCCGCTGACGCGCCTGCGCGGCATCGCCGAGGAGGCCCTGGCGTCCGGGGATCCGGAGCGCCTGCGGGCCGCACTCGCCGAATGTGTCGAGGACGCCGACCGTCTCGACACGATGCTCCACACGCTGATGGACATCTCGGAGGCCGAGACGGGCACCATGGCCCTGCAGCGCGAGTGGGTGCCGCTCGCCGATCTCGTCCGGCAGACGATGGACCTCTACGAGGACGCGGCCGAGGCGCAGGGCGTGACGCTGACGGGCGACCCGGCGTCGCCCGTGGTGGTCTGGGTCGATCGCACGCGCATGCGCCAGGTGCTGGCCAACCTCGTCGACAACGCCGTCAAGTACACGCCGGCCGGCGGCCGGGTCGTGCTGCGCACCGCGACGTCCGGCAGCGAGGCCGTCATCAGTGTCGAAGACACGGGTGTGGGCATCGCGCCCGAGGACCTGCCGCGCATCTGGGAGCGCCTGTACCGCGGCGATCGCAGTCGCACCACACGGGGACTCGGCCTCGGCCTCAGCCTGGTGAAGGCCATCGTCGAAGCCCATGGCGGCCAGGTCGCCGTGGCCTCCACGCCCGGCGCCGGCACGCGCGTCGACGTGCGTCTCCCGCTCGAGCCCGCCAACCTTTCAGCGATGTAATCGGCCTGACAGGCTCCGGTAATGCCGGGATCGTCAGAACCTGCAGAGACAGCGGGAAGGCCGCCCATCACGGGTAGGGCCGGCCATGACGGGTAGGGCCGGCTCTCCGCCTGCACGCCGAAGCCTCGGCGAAGGCGGGAGCCGGCCGTCACGATACGACACGCCGTCACGACACACGGCCACCACGACACACGGAGACACACATGTTCAAGGACGACCACGGAATCGGCCGAAAGGGTGCGGCGGCGGGCGCCGTGCTGCTGACCGGCGTGCTGCTCGGCTACACCGCCGCCCCTGACGCCCGCAGCACCGCGGCGCCAGTCGTCGCGGCACGCGAAGCGGGCGCCATCGCGCGCACGCTCGGCCCGGCCACACACTCGTACGCCAACGTCGTCGAGGCCGTCACGTCGGCGGTCGTGACGGTGAAGTCCGAGCGGCGCGTGCGGCAGGTCAGCCAGCAGATGCCCGACGAGCTGCTGCGCGAGTTCTTCGGCGGCCGGGTGCCGCGGCCGCGCGCGCAGCCGCGCGCCGGCGGTCTCGGCTCGGGCGTCATCGTGCGCGCCGACGGCTACATCCTGACCAACCACCATGTCATCGACGGGGCGGAGCAGGTCACCGTCGAGCTGACCGACGGGCGCAGCTTCAAGGCCGAGGTCGTCGGGTCGGATGCGCCGAGTGATCTCGCGGTGCTGAAAATCCCTGACGCGGCGAACCTGCAGACGCTGGCGCTCGGCAACTCCGATGCGGTGGCCGTGGGCGACGTGGTGCTTGCCGTCGGCAACCCGCTCGGCGTCGGCCAGACGGTGACGATGGGCATTGTCAGTGCGAAGGGTCGCGCCACCGGCGGCACCAGTTTCGAGGACTTCATCCAGACCGATGCGCCGATCAACCAGGGCAACTCGGGTGGTGCGCTGGTGAACACCGATGGCGAGCTGATCGGCATCAACTCGCAGATCCTGTCACCCTCCGGCGGCAACATCGGCATCGGCTTCTCGATTCCGGCCAACATGGCGCGCAACGTCATGACGCAGCTGATCGATCAGGGCACGGTGCGGCGCGGCATGATCGGCGTGACGATCCAGCCGGTGACGTCCGACATCGCGCGCAGCCTCGGTCTGGATGCGGTACGCGGCGCGCTCGTCAACCAGGTGCAGCCCGACAGCCCGGCCTCGCGCGCCGGCCTGAAGCGGGGCGACGTCATCGCGAAGATCGACGGCGTCGAGGTGCGTGACGGCAACGAACTGCGCAACCGCGTGGCGCAGGTGGCGCCCGGGACCAAGGTCGCCCTCGACGTCGTGCGCGGCGGCGGGACGCAGGCCCTCACCGTGACCGTCGGTGAGCTGAAGCAGGCGGGCGCGGAGGCGGGCGCGGCAGACGACGGCGACGCGACGCCGGACCCGACGGGCTACGGCATGGGTGTGCGGGCGCTGACGCCCGAGCAGGCCCGCGCACTCGACCTGCCGGCCGGGCGTGGGGTGCTGGTGGCCTCGGTCTCCCCCGACGGCAAGGCCGCGGCTGCGGGTCTGCGCGAGGGTGACGTCATCGAGGAGGTCGACGGCGCGCCCGTGACGAGCGTGGACGCGCTGCGCACGCTGCTGAAGAAGGGCGAACGCCCGGCGCTGTTGCTCGTCCACCGCGAGACCGCGACGGTGTTCGTGACGCTCGACCGGACCACGTAGTCCGCGGGAGGCGCCGGCACGACGGGGGCACACCTGCCCGCTCGTGCTGGCGCGCCGCCGCCGGTCAGTGCCTCCGGCCGCGCGCGTCGGGGTCGGGAGTGGACTCGGCCTCGAGGATCTCCCACGCCGGGAACGGGTCGTCGCCCGCCCACGCGGCGGGGCCGAGGTTCGCTTCGTCCGCCGTCAGCAGGCAGGCATCGAGTGCGACCCGCACGGCGGCCTCGTCCATCTGGATGCCGATGAAGACGAGCTCCTGACGCCGGTCGCCGGTGCCATCCTGCCAGTCGCGCATGATCTCGGTCACGGCCTCGGGCGATGACGGCCACTCGTCGGGGTCGGTGTCGGCCCACCACAGGCCCGCCGCTTCGTAGGCGCAGGCGCCGCCGGCCTGGGACCATTCGGCAGCCACGCGCGGGTGCGAGGCCAGCCAGAAGAAGCCCTTCGATCGCAGCACCCCCGGCCAGTCGCCATGCAGGGCCCGCCAGAGTCGTCCGGGATGGAATGGCCGACGCGCCCGGTAGACGAAACTCGAGATGCCGTACTCGTCGGTCTCGGGCATCTCGTCGCCACGCAACACCGTCAGCCATCCCGGTGCGCGTCGAGCCCGCTCGAGGTCGAAGCGCCCGGTGTTCAGCACGTCGCCCAGCGGGACCTCGCCGCGAGAGGCCCGTACGAGATGGGCCGACGGATTGAGGTGCCGCAGCACCCGCTCGAGCTCGTCGAGCTGCGCCGGCGTCGCGCGGTCGATCTTGTTGATCACGATGACGTCGGCGAACTCCACCTGATCGACCAGCAGGTCCACCACCGTCCGCTCGTCGTCGTCGCCAATCGCGAGCCCGCGCGACAGCAGATCGTCGGTCTGCGCCCACTCGGCGAGGAAGGCCCCGGCGTCGACGACCGTGACCATCGTGTCGAGGCGCGCCAGCGATGCGAGGCTCTGCCCTTCCTCGTCTTCGAAGGTGAACGTCTCGGCGACGGGCATGGGCTCGGCGATGCCGGTGGACTCGATCAGGAGATAGTCGAAGCGTCTCTGGCGTGCCAGCGCGGCCACCTCGATCAGCAGGTCTTCACGCAGCGTGCAGCAGATGCAGCCGTTGCTGAGTTCCACGATGCGTTCGTCGACCCGACTGAGCCCGGCGGTGCCCTCACGCACGAGGGCCGCGTCGATGTTGACCTCGCTCATGTCGTTGACGATCACCGCGACGCGGCGCCCCTCGCGATTGGCGAGCACGTGGTTGAGCAACGTCGTCTTGCCCGCGCCGAGGAAGCCGGAGAGGACCGTGACGGGCAGGCGGGAGTCGGCAGGCAGGGTCATGGGCGGAGCATCGCGGCCGTCGACGCGTCACGCCGACCGCCATTCCACGAGCGGTCGCCGGGGCACGGTGAAGGGGCCGCCGACGCACACGAGCGCGCGCTACCTTTCCGCGGCGACCAGTTTCTCGAAGGTGGCTTTGGACGCCGCGGCGGCGCGGCGCAGGCCGTCCCGATCGACCCAGGCGCGGACGCCCTCGGTCGTGGCGCGTGCGCGCCTGCCGTGGAAGTCGAACGACTGCGAATGGGCACCGAGCGGAATGTCCACCGGCAGTGAGGCCAGCAGGGCGAACGACCGGCGATAGTCCGCCTCGATGCCCGGGTACGACGGGTTCTTCACGAGGCGCGTGCCCGGGTTGACGGACGTGCTGCCGGCGAACACGACACGATACGCCTGGCCACCGTCTTCCACCGTCGTCGCCCAGGTCGTCGTCCCGGGCGTGTGCCCAGGAGTGGCGTGCGCGGTCGCCGACACGCCGCCGAGCGTGACCACGTGCCCATCGGCAATCACCTCGTCGGGCGTCACCGCCGGGAAGTGGAAGCTCGCGTCGGGGCCGAACAGGTAGTCGGTCTTGCCGCCCGAGGCGAGCAACCCGTCGTCGCCGCGCATCACGAGCACGCGCCCCCCCGTGACCTGCTTCAGGTGCGCCAGCGTGCCGACATGATCGAAGTGCGCCTGGGTGGTCAGCAGGATCTTCACGTCGCGTGGCCTGAAGCCGGCCGCCTCGATCGCACGGACGATGTCCGGGCCGGCCACGGGCACCGCGCCGTCGATCAGGATGTGGCCCGCGGGCGTCGTGATCAGGTACACCCCCAGACCGTAGGTGCCGACGTGATGGATCGGCCCGACGATGTGCGTGGGCGGTGTGGGACGTTTCCAGCCGTCCGGGTCGTCCTGCCCGGACACGCCGAGCGCCCCGCCACACACCGCCAGGACGGCCAGCACCGCCCGCACCACGCCACCACGCGTCGTCATCCCGACATTGTACGAAGTCAGAAGCGGCGGGTCAGTCCGAAGATGAACTGATTGGCGCCGAAGTCCCGCCGCGGGTCGTTGGAATCGCGGCTCTCGCGCTGGAACCCGAGCCGCAGTTCCGTCAGCGGCGTGACGTCGTGTCGCCAGACGATGGCCGGTGTCCAGCGATTGTCGCGACGCAGCACGTCCTCGTCGTCGATCTCCACCGTGCGCTCCGCGTAGCGCACCTGCCGGTAGCGCACGTCGAGCTCGAGGCGTCCCCACTTGCCCAGCGGCCAGAGGTATTCGGCGCCATAGCTGATGCGGTTCCACTGATAGCGGCTGCCCTGCGCGTCGTTTCGCTCGATGCGTGCTTCAACCGTGAGTTCGTGATCGTCACTGTCCTTCCGGGTGAACTCGGCCCCGATGTAGCGGTTGCGGGCATTGCGCTCCACATCGTCGTAGCGTCGCTCGCGCCACGCGCCGACCACGCGCACCCGGTGGCGCTTGTCGAGGCGCAGGTTCAGGCGCGGGATGACGTTGAACTGGTTGGACATCTCGCGTTCCTCGGTGGTGCCTTTCAGGGAGATCTCGCCGATGAGATCGCCCTTGAGGCGCCCCACCAGATCCTGACTGGCCTGGGCACGCATGTAGTGGCTGATCCGATCCCAGCGATCCGTGCCGCTGTAGCGGTGGATGCCGGTCTCGTACTGCACCGTCACCGAGGGATCTCGTGGATCGTCGACGTAGCGCAGCCCACCGCCGAGCACGACACCGAACGCCTGGAGGTTGGCGTCGTTCTGGTCGATGTTGCTGTCGTAGGCATTGCCGTAGCGCACGAGGCCGGACCAGCTGCGTCCGAGCGGGCCGGCCGGCCTCGACGCCGCGGGCGTGACGGGCAGCGTTCTCGGCGCGGGTCGTGGGCTGGGCCCGGGCGCGGGGCGGGGCGTCTGCACCGGCGCTTTCGCGGGTGGCGTTCTCGGCGCCACCGGCTGGGCCCCTGGCCCCTCGGAGGTGCGCGAGGCCTGGCCGGCCACCATGACCGGGACCAGCGACACGAGAGCAGCGGTCAACAGCACGCGGGCAACGGGGCTCGAGATCATCACGGGGTCTCCACGACGGACGGACGAACGGCAAGAGTGAGGGGCGGAGCCACGTCGAGACGCCGCTCGCACAGGTCGATCAGGGCCTCAGTCGTGTGCCCGCGGCCTGGCAGGTCGACGCTCAGCGCCGCGAGACGCACGAGGGCGACGACGGTCCACGCCTCGACCGCGGCGGCGGTGACCTCTGGCGCGTCAGACAGGTAGGCGTGCACGAACGCATCGATGGCCGGGCGCAGGCTCGCGTCGTCGCCGCGGCGACGCAGGCCGAGTTCGACGAGATGCGCGACGAGATTGCCGACATCGAGCGCCGCATCGCCATGTGCGGCCAGATCGAAGTCGATCAGGTGGAGTCTGGTCCCGTTCCACAGCAGGTGGTCGGGGTGGAAGTCCCGGTGCACCAGCGCCGGACGGGGCGACGGGAGCCGGCCCAGCCTCGTGGCGCAGGCGGCGGCCAGTCGCGCCACGCGCGTGGTGAGGGCCGGACGGGCCGCGGCCAGTCGCGCCAGTCGCGGGTGCAGGGCCGAGAGTTCGGCCTCGACGTCGTGCGACCGGTGGACCACGATGTCGCTGGTGTGCAGCAGGCGCAGCGCCGCAGCCGCTCGACGCATCACCGGCTCGGCGTCGCTGCCCCACGCCCACTCGGTCGCCGACAGGCCGGGGACCCGCGCCTGCAGCCAGCACGACAACCCCGGAACGACACCGAAGGGCTGTGGCACCGACGCGCCGTGCGCGCTGTCTGGCGCGAACACGCCGTCCCAGAGCTGGCGCATCAGCGACGCGGTGCGCTCATCCGCCCCACGAGCCCGCACCTTGGCGATGACGGTGACGATGTGATCGGGACGCGGCGGCACGCCCGCGACGGCGTACTCGATCAGGCCGCGTCGACCGGGCTTGTGCCGCAGCAGGCGGATCTCGCACACGCGGACATGGCGCCAGCCCTGGCCAGGCAGACCGGCCAGCGCCTGCTCGACGTGCCTGGGCTGCGCGGCCAGCGCCAGCGCCGGCATCGCCGGGTCGCTGGGCATCCGCACCGCTGCGGCCGGGCGACGCTCGCGCCA
>NZ_JALHPM010000167.1:0-13878 GCF_022842525.1 Luteitalea sp. | reverse complement strand
GCCTGACGGGGCCGCCAAGGCCGAGCGCGCGCCGACAGACGATGAGGCTGGGTGGCGCGCCAGGGCCGAGCGGGTGAACACGGCGTTGGCGGCCGCGAAGAACGAGGTGCGGCAGCTCAAGGCGCTGTCCGACCGGCTCTCGCTCGAGGCGCAGGCCAGCGACCCGTCAGCGGCCGCCCGCGCCGAGGCCGAGCGCGTCGAGATGCGCGCGCAGATTGCGAAGGCCGAAGAGAAGGCCGCCGCGGCGACGGCCGATCGCGAGGCGCTCGCGCAGGAGGCCCGCGCCTCCGGTGTCCCGCCCGGGTGGATCCAGTAGACTGGCCGAGTCGGACCACGACAAGGCTGGCGGGTCACCGCAGGCCCGTGAGCCCGGCGACGACCGAGACACCCCGACCGATGGCCGCTTCGCTGCGCGAATCGCCCGACGTGCTCCTCGTCGACGACAACGACGACCTGCGATACGTGCTCGCCACCGTGCTGGCGCGACACGGGTATCGCGTCGTCGAAGCCGCCGATGAACCGGCCGCCGCCGAGGCGTTGCGTCTGCATCGGCCCTCGCTGGTGCTCTCGGACCTGCGACTGCCGACCGGCGACGGGCTCGGTGTGCTCCGGGCGGCGAAGGAACTCGACCCGGCCTTGCCGGTCCTCTTGATGACCGGCTACGGCGCCATCGACGAGGCCGTCGCGGCCATGCGCGAGGGCGCGCTCGACTACCTGACCAAGCCCATCGACCACGAGCACCTCGTGCTGACGGTCAGCCGCGCCATCGAACAACGGCGCCTCGCCACCGAGAACCTGCTGCTCAAGGAAGCCCTCGGCGCGCGGCACGGGGCCCCGACCATCATCGGCGAGCATCCGGTACTGCTCGAGGTACTGCGCGCGCTTCGCCGGGTGGCACCGACCGACACCACCGTCCTGCTCGGGGGCGAGAGCGGCACGGGCAAGGAGTTGTTCGCGCGGGCACTGCACGCGCACAGCGACCGTGCGACCGGGCCCTTCGTCGCCATCAACTGCGCGGCGATTCCCGAGACCCTGCTCGAGACCGAACTCTTCGGCCACGAGAAAGGGGCGTTCACCGGCGCCAACGCCCGCAAACCCGGCAAGTTCGAAGTCGCGCACGGCGGCACCCTGTTCCTCGACGAGATCGGCGAGATGCCGGTGAACCTGCAGGCCAAGGTCTTGCGCGTCCTCGAGGAGCGCAGCTTCGAGCGGGTCGGCAGCAACACCACCTTGCATGTCGACGTCAGGCTCGTGGCCGCCAGCAACCGCGACCTTCGTGCGTCGGTGGCCGCGCGGACCTTCCGGGAGGACCTCTTCTTCCGGCTCTCGGTGTTCCCGATCACGATTCCGCCGCTGCGCGAACGCGGGTCCGACGTCCCCCTGCTCGCGCGCCACTTCATCGAGCGGTTCGCGAGGGAGCAGAACAAGCGCCCGCCACACCTCTCGTCGTCGGCCACGGCCGCCCTCGAGGGGCATGCGTGGCCCGGGAACGTCCGCGAACTCCAGAACTGCATCGAGCGCGCCGTCATCCTGGCCGATGGCGACACGGTGCATGCCCAGCACCTGCATCTCGGGGCCGGCGAGATTTCCCGCGACACGCCCGCACCTCGCGATCCCTGGGAGGAGATCGATCTCTCGGGGACGCTGCCGGAAGCCTCGCGCCGTGTGCTGATGGAAGTCGAGCGGCGCAAGATCCAGGAGGCGCTGGACGAGGCGCGCTGGGATCACGCGAAGGCGTCGGCGGCGCTGCAGATCCCGCCCCGGCTGCTGCTGGCCCGCATCCGCGACTTCAAGCTGGCGCCGCGAGGCGCGCACGCGTAGGCCCGGTCAGGTCAGGCCAGGCCGATCTCGGCCAGGCCCACGCGCACCTGCGGTTCGTCGACATCGGTGGCGATGGTGGTGTCGCCGATGCGGGTCGGCAGCACGAAATGCAGGGTGCCTGCGACGACCTTCTTGTCGCGCCGCGTGGCCGCCAGGATGGCGTCCACATCGAGGCCGCCGATGGCCGGCAGCGGCCCCATGTGGTCCAGCAGACGCACCAGCTCGGCATGCTCGGTCGCCGACCACGTACCGCGGGCCACCGCGATCGCCGACGCCGCCTTCATGCCGTAGGCGACGGCTTCCCCATGACGCAGGAGTCGGTAGTTGGTCACCGCCTCGAGGGCGTGACCGATGGTGTGGCCGAAGTTGAGGATGCGTCGAAGCCCATCCTCGCGCTCGTCCTTGGTCACCACGTCCGCCTTGATGGCGCAGCAGTCGGTGATGACCGGCAGCAGCGCCGACGGTGAGCCATCGAGCAGGGCATCCATCGTCTCGGCGCAGCGGGTGAACAGCGACGGGGAGGCGATGACGCCGTACTTGACCACCTCGTAGAGGCCGGCGCGCAACTCGCGCCGACTGAGCGTGGTGAGGACGGTCGGGTCGACGGCGACGAGCGCCGGCTGGTGGAAGGCGCCCAGCAGGTTCTTGCCGAGGCGATGGTTCACCCCGACCTTGCCCCCGATGGCACTGTCGGTCTGCGCCACCACCGTGGTCGGCACGTGCACGAGCCGGATGCCCCGCAGGTAACTGGCGGCGGCAAAGCCGGCCATGTCGCCAATCACGCCGCCGCCCACCACCACCAGCACGGCCTTGCGATCGATGCCCCGGACGACCAGCGCGTCGTGGATCCGACCCAGCGTCGCCATCGTCTTGGCCTTCTCGCCGTCGGGCACGAGGACCGGGGCGAACTCCTCCCGGTCGGCGACGCCGAGCCCGTGGCGCACGGCGGCGCCGTGCAATCCCCACACCTGCGGGCTCGACACCACCACGAGACGGGAGGCGCCGGGACAGGCCTCGGCCACGATGGCGTCGAGTGACGACAGCAGGCCGGGGGCGATCAGGATGCGCGACACCTGGGCGGACCGGGTGTGGACCTCGAGGACGTGAGGGGACATGATCGGCAAAAGAGCCGGGAAATCCGGCTCCGAGCGGGTGGTAGGATAGCAGGGTCCCGGCGGCGCCGAGGCCGAGCGCCGTGCAACGGGCACGGCCGCCGGTGTCCCCCGAACAGGCCCGCGTCGACGCGACGGGCAGGAGCAGACGCCCTTCTGGTGACCACGCAGCCTGATTTCCTGGTGCTCGGCAGCGGCATTGCTGCGCTCCGCGCGGCGCTGGCGCTCGCGAGCCGGGGATCCGTGTGCGTCCTGACCAAGGGCGAGCCCGATCAGGGCAGCACCGGCTGGGCCCAGGGCGGCATCGCGGTCGCGATGGGCGACGACGACTCGCCTCGCCTGCATCTCGAGGACACGCTGGCGGCGGGCGATGGGTTGTGCGAGCCGGACGCCGTGCGGGCACTGGTCGGCGAGGGGCCGCGCTACGTGTCGGAACTGCTCGCGTGGGGCGCCCGGTTCGACCGCGACGCCCAGGGGCGGCCGGCGCCGACCCGTGAGGCCGCCCACAGCGTGCGCCGTGTGCTGCATGCCGACGACGCGACGGGCCGCGAAATCAGTCGCGTGCTGCACGAGCAGGTGGCGGCACTGCCGGCCATCACCATCATCGACCACGCCATCGTCACCGAGTTGCTGTGCGAGGGCGGCGTGTGCGTCGGCGCGGCGTATCGCGATGCGCAGGACCGTCGGCACGAAGTGCGGGCCCGGGCCACGTTGCTGGCGACCGGTGGCGCGGGGCAGGTGTTCGCGCAGACCACCAATCCGACCGTGACGACCGGCGACGGCATGGCGATGGCGTTCGAGGTCGGCGCCGAGGTGGCCGATCTCGAGTTCGTCCAGTTCCACCCGACGGTACTCGATGTCCCGGGGCGGCCGCGGTTCCTGCTGTCCGAGGCGCTCCGTGGCGAAGGCGCGCGGCTGCTGAACGTGGCGGGTGAGGCCTTCATGGGACGCTACGAGTCGGCCGCGGAGCTGGCGCCTCGCGATCGCGTCGCTCGAGCCATCGTCCGCGAACGGCAGCGGACCGGTGGGCCGATCAGCCTGTCGATGGCGCATCTGCGGGACCTGGATGTCCACGCGAGGTTCCCGCAGATCTCCGAGGCGTGCCGCGAGGCTGGTCTCGACCTGGCGCGTGACCCGGTGCCCGTCAGTCCGGCGGTGCATTACGTGATGGGCGGCGTGGTCACCGACCTCGATGGGCGGACGTCGCTGCCCGGGCTCTACGCGGCAGGCGAGGTGGCGTGTACGGGCGTGCACGGGGCCAACCGTCTGGCGAGCAACTCGCTGCTCGAGGGCCTCGTCTTCGGGGCGCGCGCCGGCGCGGTGATGGGCGAGCCCCCGCGCGTGCGCGATGGCTGGGGCCCGGGCCGTCTCGTGGCGTGTGCGCCGGCGGTCCCCGGTCCGGCGGTGGAGGCCCCGGCGGATCTCGACGTCGCCACCGTCCGCCTGCGCGCCTGGCGCGACCTCGGGCTCGTCCGCACGCCCGAAGGGCTGAAGGCGGCCGATGCCTGGTTCACGCAGGCCCGGGCCGCCTGCGTCGCATCGACGGCCGGCGATCTGGCCTCGGCCCAGCTGCGCAGTCTGGTCACCGTGGCGTATCTCATGAGCCGCGCGGCGTTGCGGCGCGAAGAGAGCCGCGGCGGGCATTACCGGACGGATTTTCCCGAGCGCCACGACGACACGTGGGGCCATCACTGCAGCGACGTGCTGCAGCGCACAGCAGAGTGACAAGACGACGATGAGCGAGCAGCAGCAGGGCAAAGGGCAGCAGCAGGGCAAGGGCCAGCAACAGGGCAAGTCCGGCGGCAAGGGCGATGCGTTCGTCACGGCGATCACGTCACAGGCGGAGGACTACTCCCGGTGGTACCTCGACGTGGTGCTCCGCGCGGAACTGGCCGACTACACGCCGGGGCTCAAGGGCTGCATGACGATCCGGCCGTACGGCTATGCGATCTGGGAGCGCATCCAGTTGCTGCTGGATGCCCGCCTGAAGGCCACCGGACACGTCAACGCGTACTTCCCGCTGTTCATCCCCGAGAGTCTCCTGATGAAGGAGGCCGAGCACGTGGAGGGCTTCGCGCCGGAGGTGGCGTGGGTCACGCACGGCGGCAAGGAGAAGCTCGAGGAGCGGCTCGCCATCCGGCCGACGTCGGAGGTGATCATCGGGACGATGTACGCCAAGTGGCTGCAGTCGTGGCGCGACCTGCCCATCCTGATCAACCAGTGGGCCAATGTCGTCCGCTGGGAGAAGGTGACGCGTCCCTTCCTCCGCACGACCGAGTTCCTCTGGCAGGAAGGTCACACCGTGCACGAGACGGAGGCCGAGGCCGAGGAAGAGACGCGCAAGATCCTCGGTGTCTACAAGGAGTTCGTCGAGACCGAACTCGCGATGCCGGTGATCGACGGGCAGAAGAGCGACGCCGAGAAGTTCGCCGGCGCGGCCAAGACCTACTCCATCGAGGCGCTGATGGGCGACGGGCGGGCGCTGCAGGCCGGCACGTCGCACAACCTCGGGCAGAACTTCGCCAAGGCCTTCGACATCAAGTTCCAGGGCCGCGACAAGGTCGAGCAGCATGCCTGGACGACGTCGTGGGGCGTCTCGACGCGGCTCATCGGCGGCTTGATCATGGTGCACGGTGACGACAGCGGGCTCGTGCTGCCGCCCAACATCGCGCCCTACCAGGTGGTGATCGTGCCCATCCCGCGTGGCGACTGGCGCGAGACGGTGCTTCCGCACGCCCAGGCGATCAAGGCGCAGCTGGTGGCGGCCGGGGTGCGCGTGATGCTCGACGACCGCGATGCCTACACGCCGGGCTGGAAGTTCGCCGACTGGGAGATGCGCGGCGTCCCCGTGCGACTCGAAATCGGGCCGAAGGACATCGAGAAGCAGCAGGTCGTGCTGGCCCGTCGTGACACGCGCGAGAAGGCGTTCGTCGCGATGGACGGGCTGGTCGCCCACGTCCAGGGCTGGCTGGCCGACATCCAGGCGTCGCTGTTCGCGAAGGCGCAGCAGGTGCGCGAGGAGCGCACCCACTACACGGAGAGTTACGAGGAGTTCAAGGCGCTGATGGCGGGCACCCGTCCCGGACTCGTCTATGCCCCGTGGTGCGACGACGCGACTGTCGAGGCGCAGGTCAAGACCGAGACGCAGGCGACGATTCGCAACTATCCGTTCGTGGCGCCGCCCGCCGAGGGCAAGGTCTGCTTCGTCACCGGGCGTCCGGCCACCGTCGTGGCCTGCTTCGCCAAGGCGTACTAGGACTCACCCCCACAGCGCCGCGACCGTCTCCGGCATGCGCGCCGTGATCTTCTTCACGGCGGCATGCCGGCGGGTCAGCTTCTCGCGGTCCACGACCGCGCGGAAGATGCCCGTCAGCTGCCCCTTGAACCACGCATTGTCCGAGGCCTGCCAGGCCTCGGCGACCGCGTCGAGCACCGACGCCTCTCCCACCTGCTGCAGCGCCGAGAGCATGCCCACCGGCGTCTGCTCCCCGAGCACCTCGAGCGACTCCCTCAGATCGTAGATGGCCAGGCGACTGCCCCGCGCCGCCAGCGCGAGGTGCGCTGCGGCCCGGACGACGCGCCAGCCTTCCACGAGGTCGGGCGCGACCGCACGCTCGTGGGCACGCACGCGCTCGATGACCCGATGGAGGATGGTGAGCGGGGCGTCGGGGCCGTGCGTCGCGAGGGCCTGGCGCAGCACCTCCGGGGCCGTCGGCAGTGTCCCGGCGGCGACCGCCTCCAGGCACGCGTCGCCATCAAGGGCTGGCGCCGCGTCCTCGCCGCCGGAGGGCGGCGCAGCCACGGCGTCGCGCAGGGCGGCGGAGGGATCGCGCCGCAGCTGGTCGCGCAGCGGCTCGAGCACGTCCGCGTCGTAGGTCTCGGAGCGCTCGGGCGCGCTGGCGATGGCTTCGAGGGCCCGCACGCGAACGACATCGGCCCGTGACGTGTCCAGCAGCGTGGCCGTGAGGGCGTCGAGTGCGCCGGACGCGACGGCGGTCTCGCGTGCGTCCAGCAGGGCGCCCATGGCGTCCACCGCGGCCCCGGCGACCTCCGGGGCTGCGTGACCCAGCAGCGGGCGGATGGCGCCGAGGGTGCCCGGGTCGCCGATGCGCTCCAGCACGCGCAGCAGGCGCGGCAGATGCGTCGGGTCGGCCGTGGCGAGTTGCTGCACGACGAGGCGCAGCGCCGGCCGCCCGATGATGGCCAACCGCGCGATGGCCGCCTCGACGGCCACGGCGTCGTGGGTGGCCAGCAATTCGTCGAGGAGCGTTCTTGACTGACCGGGGCGGGTAGGCACGAGCGCGCCGATTGTACCGCCTCGCGGGGGAAGCGGGCTGAGGACGCAGGGCGTCAAGCCCAGGCGCCGGGGCGGGGCCCCAACGACAAAGGCCCGACCGGCGGGTGCCGGTCGGGCCTCTGAGGTGTTCGTGCGGGGCGCGGTGTTACTGCGTCACGCGGACCGTGAGGGCGGCGCGGCGGTTGAGGCGGCGCGTTTCCTCGCGGCTGTTGTCGTGCTTCGGCCGCTCTTCGCCGTAGCTCACCGTGCGGATGCGGTCCGCACCGATGCTGCGCGAGCCGAGGTAGTCACGCACCGAGTAGGCGCGACGCTCGCCGAGGGCGAGGTTGTACTCCGCCGTCCCGATGTTGCAGGTGTGGCCTTCGACCTCGAGCTTCAGCTCGGGGTTGTCCTGCAGCGCCTTGATGGCCTCGTCGAGGATGCGGGTGGCTTCGGGACGCAGCGTGTAGCGGTCGAAGTCGAAGTGCACGTCCTCGAACGTGTAGTCCTTGATGGCCGGCTTGACGACCTGGATGGTGACCGTGTCGCTCACCGAGCCGCCCTTGCCGTCGGTGACGGTGACGGTGCACGGGACGGGACCTTCCTGCATCGGGGCCGTCCACAGCGTCTCGCGGTTGCCCGGCTGGGCGACCGTGCCGGCGGGGCAGGACCACTTGTAGGTCAGCGGATCGCCGTCCGGGTCGCTCGCATCGGCCGTGATCGTCGAGCTCTTGCCGACTTCCACGGTGCACGGGTTGCAGCGCGCCTTGACGGTCGGCGGGCGGTTCTCGGCCACCGCCGGCGGCGGCGGGGGCGGCGGGGGCGGCGGCGGGGCCACGTACGCGGTCGCGACGCCGGGGTGATAGCCGATGCGGAACTGGAGGCTCGCGCGGTCCCAGCTCTCGTCTTCCTGCAGCGGGTTGAGGCTGCTGCGCGAGTCGTGCTGCAGCGCATAGGTTGCGCCGGCGCCCACGAAGAAGCCCTTCGGGCTGAAGTACGTCGCGCCGATGGCGGCGTCGAGCGGGCTCCGGAGCGCCCACGTCCCGTTGCTCGTGGAGCCATCGAAGGCCACGAGACCATTCGACGTGATGCTGTCCTCGAAGTAGCGCTCGCCGAACAACTCGGCGGTCAGCTTCAGACCGCTGCGGGTCGGGAAGCCGAGACCGACGCCGTAGCGGAGCCCGTTGCTCTGGTCGGTCCGCTCCGCATCGGCACGGGCGGCAAAGCCGCCGTACGCCGAGATGTCGACCTTTTCGTTGACTTCCTTGCTGACGATGTAGTCGACGAAGAAGTCCGCCTGGCCGGAACTCGTGCCCTTGTCGGCCGAGCCGGTGGGGAGCTTGACCATGGCCTTCAGGGCCATCGCCACCGGCGCGCCCTTGGCCTGCGACAGCAGGTTGACCTTGCCGCCGACGAAGAGGTCACCGAAGGTCGAACCCGACCACGGCTGCCTGACGAGCGGGTAGTTGTTGGTCGGACCACCCGCATCGCTTCCCGGCAGGAAGACCGGGCGGATGTCGCGGTCGATGCGGGTGACCGCAGAGAGGGCCGCGAACAACTCGGCACGACCGCCGACGCCGTACCCGAACGTCAGCGGGAACATGCCGATGTCCGTGAAGCCTTCCTGGCGGTCGAAGTTCGTGTAGTAGGCGCTGGCCGACCAGCGACCCGCCGGCAGGACCTCGCCGAGCGGCACGAACCACAGGCCTGTGTCGCCCTGGAACGTCGGGGCGGCAGACCGGGTTTCGGTCACCACCAGGCTCGCCGCAGGGGCCGGGGCGGGTGTGGTCGCCGCCGGCTGCTGCGCGAACCCTGCAGGCGCAGCCATCGCCAGACCCATCGTGGCGGCGAGACCTACCCTGAAGAGGCGTGTCATGTGAGTGTCCCTCAAATCTGTGAGCTGAAACGAACTCGAGTACAAAAATTGCACTCCGCGCATATTACCGGGGAGGTGCACAGGCGTCAAACTTTTCGCACGCGTTAGACCAAGGGTGTAGCCACCCTCGATCCACCGCATCCGCAAGGACCTGATTGCAAGAGCGTCGCCAGCGATCCGATACCGGTTCCTGACACGTTCCGGAGGTCAGGCCTCGATTTTCGGTGCACGCTTTTGGAACACCCAGGCGACCAGGATGCTGAATGCATACAGCACGAACATCGGCAGCGCGAGCAGGAACTGTGAGACCACGTCGGGGCTGGGCGTCACGATGGCCGCCACGACGAAAATCAGCAGGATGGCGTACTTGGTGTTGCGCACCAGGAACATCGGCGTGACCAGGCCGACGCGCGCCAGGAACATCACCAGCGTCGGCATCTCCGCCACCGCGCCCATGCCCAGCGCCATCCGCACGTAGAGCGAGAACACCGGCTCGATGCGCGGCGCGAACTCCACCGTCTCGGTCGAGAAGCTGGCGAAGAATCGCCACATGGCGGGAAAAATCACGTAATGGGAGAACAGGGCCCCACCGACGAAGAACATCGTCGACATCATCACGAACGGAATCGCGAACCGCTTCTCGTGGGCATACAGCCCCGGTGCGATGAAGGCCCAGATCTGCCAGAGCAGCACCGGCAGTGCGATCATGATGCCCACCAGCGCGGCCATCTTCATCTGGATCATGAAGGCCTCGGTGGGGTCCGTATAGATGAGCTTGCCGCCCGCTGGCAGGATGGCCTGCAGCGGCTTCATGATGAAGTCGAAAATCGGTCCGATGAAGACGACCCCGACGATGAAGCCGACCAGGACCGCGACGAGGCTCTTGATGAGTCGCTGACGCAACTCGTCGAGATGCTCGAGGAAGGACATCTTGCCGCCGACACCTTCGTCGTCGTCGTCCTCATCGAACGGGCGGGGCGGTGGCGGAGCGGCGGGGACAGGCGAGAGCGACATGGAGACCCGGGGCGACGCTTACAGATTGGCGCCGCGCGGCGTGGTCTCGGCCACGCCCGCCTGCACCTCGTCCTGGGCCCGGTCGTAGGGCTCGTCGACCCAGGGCTCCGCCGAGGGCGCCGAGGTGTCGGTGTCCACACCCGAGACCGGGGTCGCTTCGGGCGACGGCGTGGCGACGACGGCGGCCGGCGTCGGCTTGGGCGTGCGCTCCCGCTCCTCTTCGACGCGAATCTCCTCCTCGAGGGAGTTGCGCAGTTCGTTGGACGCCCGCTTGAACTCCGCGAGGGACTTGCCGAGAGACTTGCCGAGTTCGGGCAGCTTGCGCGGGCCGAACACGATGAGGGCGATGACGAAGATGATGACCAACTCCGGCATGCCGAGAGAACCGAACATCGTGGGCTCCTGAATGGGTCTGGAGTGCGACCCTGACCAGCGGGCGGTGCGTGGACCGTCGTTGATTATAGGAACGCCGTCGGCGGGGGGTCAATTACAGAACCCCGCCCGATCCCCGTCCGTCACGGGTGAGTTGGAGGGCGGCAACGTGCGTGCTACGCTGCGAACATGCCGAAAAACCGCGCGCTGCCCGCGGTCCTGTTCGCGGTCGTCGTCTCCGCCCTCGTCGGAGGCGTGCTCGGTCGTCGCGCCCAGGCCACTGCGGATCCGCTCACCGATCGCTATCGCGTCTTCACCGCCGCGCTGGCCGCCGTGGAGCAGGAATATGTCGAGGACGTCGAGTCCGATCGCCTCGTCTACAGCGCCATCTCGGGCATGCTCCAGACGCTCGATCCGCACTCGAGCTTCCTCGACCCGCGCGCCTACGCCCAGATGCGCGAGCGACAGGAAGGCCGCTACTACGGTCTGGGCATCAGCATCTCGCCACTCGACGGCGACATCACCGTGATGTCCCTGTTCGAGGGCTCGCCCGCCTACAAGAAGGGCATCCGGCGCGGCGACGTCATCGCCCGCATCGAAGGCCAGGACACCAAGGGCTGGACCAGCGACCAGGCCGTCAAGCAGCTCCGTGGTCCCAAGGGCACCGAAGTGAAGGTCGGCCTGCGCCGCGAAGGCTACACCGACCTGATCGAACTCTCCGTCGAGCGCGACGAAGTGAACATTCCCACGCTCAAGGGGGTGTTCATGATCGGCACCGACACCGGCTACGTCCGCCTCAACGATTTCTCCGAGACCACCGACCGCGACCTCGGGGCGGCGCTCGACACGCTCACCGCGAAGGGGATGACGCGCCTGCTCCTCGACCTGCGGGACAACCCCGGCGGCCCGCTCGACCAGGCCATCAAGGTGTCGGATCGCTTCCTGCCCAAGGGCGACATGGTCGTCTATACCCGCGGGCGGACCCGCAACTCGGATCAGGACTACCGCGCCGCCGACGCCGGCGACTTCGGCGACATGCCCATCGTCGTGCTGGTGAACCGCAACAGCGCCAGCGCCTCGGAGATCGTGTCGGGGGCGCTGCAGGATCACGACCGGGCGCTGATCGTCGGGGAGAAGACCTTCGGCAAGGCGCTCGTGCAGTCGGTCTATCGCATCAGCGAAGGCGCCGGCCTCGCCCTGACCACCGCGCGCTACTTCACGCCGAGCGGACGCCTGATCCAGCGCCCCTGGGACGGGTCCTTCGACGAGTACCTGACCTACTCGCTGCGCGAGCAGAAGGCCGACGAGCCCCATGACCCGGCCAACCTGAAGCTCACCGACGCCGGCCGCAAGGTCTACGGCGGCGGCGGCG
This sequence comes from Luteitalea sp., assembly GCF_022842525.1. Lineage (NCBI taxonomy): Bacteria > Pseudomonadati > Acidobacteriota > Vicinamibacteria > Vicinamibacterales > Vicinamibacteraceae > Luteitalea > Luteitalea sp. The sequence continues at coordinate 2,035 of NZ_JALHPM010000167.1, read as the reverse complement.
TCCAGCCCGACAAGTACCTGGCCGGTCCCGTCGAAGGCTTCAATCCGAGTCGGTTCGGGCGCGCCCTGTGGGCCCGCCAGATCTTCGCCGATTACGCCTCGCGCTACACGGCGACCGGGGACACCCGCATCAAGACCAGCAGCCAGACGCGCACCGTGACCCGCGGTTTCATGGTCGACGAGGCGATGGTCGCCGATTTCCGTGCGTACCTGGAGTCGCGCAAGGTCCGCGTCGACGAGGCGGCCTTCACCGCCGACAGCCAGTTCATCAGGGCGATGATCCAGTACGACATCGACCTGGCCCTGTTCGGCGTCGAGGAGGCACGGCGCAACCTCATCGCGCGCGACCCGCAGGCCCAGTTCGCCCTGCAGCAGTTCGACGAGGCCGCCCGGCTCCCGCACCTCAAGACCAGCGCGACCGCCTCGCGGCAGGCCCCGTAACCGGCAGGGAGGGACGCCTCGCCGAGGCGTCCGACACGCGGTCGGTTCGGACCGCTCGGCGAGCGGTCCCTCCCGATCTGCCGATCTACACGATCTAGTGGGTGCTGGGGGCGCTTGCCCCAATTAGTAGCCGCCTGCTAGACTCCGGCCTCTGAATTCCCGCGTCCCCGACTCCAGGATCGACGCCGGATGTCCCGTGCCCTGACATGCGCCTCAATCGTCTCGAAATCAACGGCTTCAAGAGCTTCCCCGACCGCGCCGACCTCGCCTTCGACCTGGGGGTGACGGCGATCGTCGGTCCCAACGGCTGCGGCAAGAGCAATGTCGTGGACGCGATCACGTGGGTGCTCGGCGAGCAGAGCGCCAAGAGCCTGCGTGGCGAGCGCATGGAAGACGTGATCTTCGCGGGCAGCGACGCCCGCAAGCCGACGCATACCGCCGAGGTGAAGCTGAAGATGAGCGGCGTCATCTCGCGCGTCGGCCTCGAGGACCACCCGCAGCGCAAGACGGTGGCCCAGGAGCTCGAGGAGTCGGTCGAGACGCTCACCGAGGACGTGGTCCTGGCCCGTGACGTCGAGGTGTCCCGACGGCTGTACCGGTCCGGCGAGAGCGAGTATCTGATCGACGGACACGTGGTGCGCCTGCGCGACGTGCAGGACCTGCTGATGGATGCCGGCCTCGGCGTGAAGGGGTACGCCGTCATCGAGCAGGGCAAGATCGGCCAGATTCTCGCCGCCAAGCCGACCGAGCGCCGCCAGCTGATCGAGGAAGCCGCGGGCGTCACCAAGTACAAGTCGCGCCGCCGGCAGGCCGAGCTCAAGCTCGAGGCCGCCCAGCAGAACCTGACGCGCGTCGATGACATCGTCTTCGAACTGGAGAAGCAGCGCGGTTCACTGAAGCGGCAGGCCGCCAAGGCGCGTCGCTACCGCACGCTCCGAGAAGAACTGCGGCAGTGGGAGAAGCTGCTGTTCGGGCAGAAGTATCAGGCGCTGCAGGCGTCGATGGCCTCGGCCGTCGAGCGCCTCGACCAGGCGCGCGCCAACGAGGCTGGACTGTCGGGGCGCGTGGCCGAAGTCGAGGCCGCGCTCGAGCGGCTGCGCATCGAGCTCACCGAAGCCGATGCCGCGGCCAACGCCGCGCGGCAGGCCGCGCACGCCAAGGAACTCGAGAGCGGGCGTCGTCAGCAGCAGCTCGAGTTCGACCTCCAGCAGGTGCAGGCCATCGGTCTCGCGCTGGTGGGCATGCAGGACGAGATTGCGCGCCTGCAGGAGCGGATCGGGCCGGCGCAGGAGGAACTCGAGAGCCGGCGCGCCAGCAGTCGACAGGCCGATACGGAACGCGACGAGGCCGCGGTGCGCGTCAAGGAGGAGGACGTCGCCGTGCAGCGGGCGGCCGCCGAGATCGCGGCCCTCGAGCAGGCGGTGGAGAAGGCGCGCGGCGAGCTGTACGCGGGCATGACGCAGGTGAACACGCTGCGCAACGCCATCGAGCGGGCCATCGAGGCGCGGGATCGCATCGCGCAGGAACTCGGTCGCCTCGAAGTGGAGAGCGACGACCTGCGGGTCGAGCAGGAAGCGGCCCTCACCGAACGCGAG
>NZ_JALHPM010000166.1:0-13929 GCF_022842525.1 Luteitalea sp. | reverse complement strand
GCGGTCGCGGGCGTCGGAGGCGCCGCGGCCGCGGGGGCGGGCTCCAGCACCGCCAGCAGGTCGGTCACGGCTGGCGCCGTCAGGCGCGCCGCGCCCTGTTCGCCGTCGCGGAGGGCATACATCTGTCCCCCGGCCTCGACGATGGTGACGCGCTCTTCGCGCGTGCCATCGAAGGTGGCCACCGCAGTCAGCACGGAGGTCGCACTGGCCGGCGCCGACTCCCACGCCTCCGCCCGCAGCGTGCTGAGGCGGCTCGCGAGGTCATCGATGGTCCCGGAGCTGATGGCGGGATCGGCGGGGGCCGTCTGCGCCCACGTCTCGGTGGCGTCGGCGCCCGTGCCGGTCTTCTTCTTCTCGAACGTCCGGGTCGTGTCGCCGCGCGTCAGCACCAGGCGCGCCAGGTTGAACATGCGGAACGCGAACAGGTCCTTCGAGCGATAGACGGCCGCCGCGCGCTGGAGATCGTCGGCGAGGGACTTCTCGACGGTGAACACGAGCGGACGCGAGGCATCGCGCATGTGCACGGCGGTGTCGCCACTGGCGCTGCCGACGAACACCTGGGCCAGCGTCTTGCCGCCGCCCGTCGCCGTCACGGTCGTCCGTGGCGGCTGCAGCCCATAGACGTCCAGCGTCGCCGGTTCCTCGGCGACGATCGCCTGCATCTGTCCCGACGACAGGCGGGTCAGGAGCGAGCCGACCTCCGCGCCGTCGGCCCGCCCGGCAAACGGCTGCACCAGCGCCCACTCGCTGCCGTTCTTCTTCAGCTCGATGGTGCCCGGCGCGCCGATGATCGACAGGTGATCGATCGCCTCGCGGTCCACCGTGACGACGACCTTGTTGCGCAGCTGGAAGGTGGTGCGGTCGAGGCTCTGCTCGAGCCAGCTCGGCACGGTGAACACGCGCGGGCTGTCGTCGAGCTTGGCGTACGTGTCGCCCCCCGTGGCCGTCTTGGTCCCGAGCAGCAGCGTGCGCGGGGCGCCGCCGGCGGTGAAGGTGAGGCGCAGTCGGGGCGCGTCGAGCCCGAACGGCTCGAGGCTTGCGGGCTTCTCGTCGATCACGCGGGTGAGGTCGAGCGTCGCGAGGTTGCTCGTGACGCCCGAGACCTCGCTGGGGTCGGCCGGCGCCGTGATCGGCGACTCGATCGTCCAGGCGATGCCGTTCTTCTTCAGCGTCGTGACGTCGCCGTTGGAGGCCGTGAGCGTCAGGGCGCCGATCTGGTCGGCGTTCAGGGACGCGAACACTTTCTCCATCTTCGGCGCGTCGTCGGCCGGATCGCGCTTCATCTCGACGAACCAGATGTAGGCGCCGAGGCCGGCAGCCAACGCCAGCAGGAACAGCGTGGATCGCCCGCGCTTCATCCGCGCCTCCGGCTCCACGTCCAGAAGCCGAGCGCCGCCACCGCGAGCGGCAGGCCCAGCACGGACAGGTACAGCACGCGTCGCTGCTGGTCCTCGGTCATCGTCACGCGACGGTCGCCGGCCTGCTTCGGACGGATGGCGATCAGGTTCTCCTGCTGCGCGGCCCAGTTGAGCGCGTTCAGGAAGAAGTCGCGGTTGCCCTGCGTGCCGAGGACGCCGTTGGCGGCGAAGTCCGAGTCGCCGATCACCACGACGCGGGTCTGCGGCGTGGGGGGCGTCTCGGGGGCCGCCGGCTGCCCGGGCACGGGCGGCGGCGGGGGAGGGGTCTTCGGCGCGCCCGGTGCGTCCACGCCCACGGCGACCGCGAGGGTGATCGGGCCTTCCGTGTCGGCCCCGCCCTCGTCACGTGCCACCGGCGTGCCGGCGAACACGGCGGCCAGGTCGGTCTCGGCCCACGACTGCGCGCTCGTCGTCGCAATCGGCTGCGCGGTGCGGCCGTTGGTGCCGCCGTCCACCGGCGTGATCGAGCGGGCGAGCGGGAACGCGGTGATGAGGGCGAAGTTCTCGGTGATCGGGTGGTCGGGGTACGTGGCCACGACCGGCATCGACGGCCCGGCGCCGAGCATCTGGCCGACGCTGCTGACGTCGACGACGACGTTGGTGCCGACATCGACTCCCCAGGCGCGCGCGAGGGTGATCAGGCCCGTGAGCGGCGCGGCGTCGGCGCCATCGGGCGGATCGATCAGGAGCAGCAGCTTGCCGCCCTTGTCGAGATACCGCTGCACCATGTCCAGTTCCGGCGGCAGGAAGTCGTTCTTCGGCCCGGCGATCACCAGCACCGCGGCGTCTGCCGGCACGTCCTGCTGCTGCGCGAGCACCACCTTGTCCACCGCGAAGTTGTCGCGCTGCAGGGCGCCGGCGATGGCGTTGTAGCCGCTGCGCTGATCGGCGCTCGTCGTGTCGCGCTCGCCGTGCCCCTGCGTGAAGTACACCTTCTTCTCGCCGCCCTCGACGGCCTTGACGATGGCGTTGGTGATGTCCTGTTCGGTGTCGGCGGTGATGCGCTCGATGCGGCCGTCGACGTCCACCGCGATCGTCCCGTACTGCTGCACCTGCCACTGGCGCGCCACGGCCGGCTGCTTGTCGGGGTCGATGTACTCGACCTTCACCTGCGGGCTGGCGTAGGTGTACGAGTCGAGGCGATCACGGAACCGCTGGAACTCGGTGTCCTTGGCGAACACCTTGACGTTGACCGGCGCCTTCAGCTCGCCGAGCACCTTGCGGGTCTGGTCCGACAGCGTGAACTGGCCGCCTTCGGTGAGGTCCCAGCGCTTGTGCTGGCGCCCGGCCACGTAGTTGACGCCGACCAGGATGGCGAGCAGGAGCAGGACGCTGGCCGAGGTCAGGGCCCCGGCACGGGTGCCGCGCCGCGACCACATCGTGGCGAACTCGCGCCACTGGGTCGCCAGGTAGAGGAGGACGACGACGAGGCCGGCCAGCGCGAGGCGCTGCCACACCTGCTGCTGTTCCGGGCGGATGAAACGGATGGCGACGGCGGCGACGACGAGCGCCGTGCCAATCCAGCCGAGGACGTTGACGAAACGGGTCATGGCTGTGCGTCTCCGGACCGGGTTACCCGCGCCACCGGTCGGCATCGACCGACCGGGCGGTGAGGAAGAGCCCGAACGCGATCACGCTCAGGTAGTAGATGACGTGCTGGGTGTCGATGACGCCCTTCGAGAAGTCCTCGAAGTGCTGGAACACGGACAGGGCCGAGACGAAGGCCTTGCCGATCGGCCCGGCGCCTTCGCCGACCCACGCCACGAGCAGCAGCATCAGCAGCACCGCGTAGGTGAGCAGGCCGGCGACGATCTGGTTGCGCGTCAGGTTGGAGAGGAACAGGCCGATGGCGATGAAGCCGCCGCCGAGCAGCAGCAGGCCCAGGTAGCCGGTGACGATCGGCGCGACTTCGGGGTCGCCGTAGGCGAACAGCCAGAGCAGGTTGAGGGCGCTCAGGCCCAGCATCAGCGCATACAGCGCGAAGGCGCCGAAGAACTTGCCGAGGACGATCTCCCAGTCGGTCAGCGGCGAGGTCAGCAGCAGTTCGATGGTGCCGCTGCGCTTCTCCTCGGCGAAGGTCCGCATGGTCAGGGTCGGGATGAAGATCAGGATGATGATGCCGGCCTGCAGGAGCAGTGGCCGCACCAGCATCTCGTTGACGTTGAGCGTCTGCGGCCCCTGCATGCCGAACTGCTGCATGCGCAGGCTCTGCTCGCTGAAGAAGCTGAGGAAGCTGTAGAACATCCAGCCGAAGATCAGCGCGAACAGGCCGACCAGCATGTAGGCGATCGGTGACGCGAAGTAGCTGTGCAGCTCGCGACGGGCGATGGCGATCATGTTACGCATGGGCCACCTCGGATTCCGGCGCGTCCGTCGTGGTGAGCTGCAGGAAGATCTCCTCGAGGCTCATGCGCATCGGGCGGAGCTCGACCAGCCCGTAGCCGGCCCCGACCACCGCCTGGGCGACGCTGCGCCGCACATCGAGGCCGGACTCGCTCTGCACCTCGAAGCCGATGAGGGCGCCGTGGCGGGCGGCAATCGACACGCCCGTGACGCCGGGGATGGCGGCCAGCACCGGCTGCGCGTCGGCGCCCTGCGTGTCGACCTCGACGTAGACCGACGCGGCCCCCTGCAGGCGGGCCGTCAGGTTCTCCGGGGTGTCTTCGGCGACGACCCGGCCCTTGTTGATGATCACCACGCGCTGGCAGGTCTGGGCGACCTCCGGGAGGATGTGCGTGCTGAGGACGATCGTGTGGTCGCCGGCGAGGCTGCGAATGAGCTCGCGCGTCTCGATGATCTGCTTGGGGTCCAGGCCCGCCGTCGGCTCGTCGAGCACGAGGACGTCCGGGTTGTGAATCAGCGCCTGGGCGAGGCCGACGCGCTGCTTGTAGCCCTTGGAGAGCTTGCCGCAGTGGCGGTTGGCCATGTCGGCCACGTGCGTGCGCTGCATCACGGTAGCGACGCGACTGGCCTGCTCGGCTGGCGGCACCCCCTTGATGCGCGCCACGAAGCGCAGGTACTCGCGCACCGTCATGTCGGGATAGAGCGGCGGGGTCTCGGGCAGGTACCCGATCCGCTGCTTGGCCTCCACCGGCTGCTCCTGCAGGTCGAAGCCCGCCACGCGGGCCCGGCCCTCGGTGGGCGGCATGTAGCCGGTCAGGATGCGCATCGTGGTGGTCTTGCCGGCGCCGTTCGGCCCCAGGAACCCCAGGATTTCGCCTTTCCCGACAGTGAAGCTCACGCCATCGACCGCCGTGAAGGGGCCGTAGCGCTTGGTGAGCTGCTGCACCTCGATCACCGTGTGTCTCCAGGCTCGTCCGCGGCGCGACTCGCGCCGGCGGAAATCCGTGACGGGGGTTGTGACGCCCGTCGGTCGACTGCCAACCCCACATGGTAAAGAGCGCCGGGAGGCGGGTCAATCGCCGCGCCTGCCCTGGTGCTAATCTATGAACAGTTGTTCATATGTCCCAGGCGACCACGACCGCGCCCCGTCCCTCCCGCGTCCTGGCACCGGCCACGGCCGCCCGCCGCCGCGCCGCTCGTGCCACCTCACCGGCGCTCGCGCCCGAGACGGCCCAGGCGCTGGCCGACACGTTCCGCGTCCTCGGCGACCCGACACGCATCCGCCTCATCGCCGCCATGGCCGTGGCCGAACGCTGCGTCGGCGACCTCGCCAGCCTCGTCGGCATGAGCGAGTCGGCGGTCTCGCACCAGCTGCGGATGCTGCGGGCCGCCCGCCTCGTCCGCACCCGCCGTGCCGGACGGCAGGTGTTCTACAGCCTGGACGACGGGCACATCGTCGCGCTGTTCCATCAGGGACTGAGCCACGTGCACGAGAGACCGGGGGCTCCCCGATGAACGCGCCGGCCTGCCCGCGCTGTGTCGACCATCGCACCGCCACCTTCCATGTCGCCGAGATGGATTGCGCCCACGAGGTGGCCATCCTGGAGAAGCGGCTCGCGGGCCTCGACGGCGTGGTGACGCTCGAGGCCGACGTGCTGTCGCGACAGCTGCGTGTCCACTTCGACGGTGCGACGCAGTCGGCGGCCGGCATTGCGGAGGCCGTGGCGCAGACCGGCATGCGCGCCTGGCCGATCACCGCGGCTGGTGAGGCGCCGCGGGCCGAGGTGGGCGCGCCGTGGGCCCTGATCGGCGCAGGTGCCGCGTGTCTGCTGGGCGGTGGCCTGTGGTTCGCCGAGGCGCCCGATCCCTGGGTGCGTGCGTCGTTGCTGGCCGCGATCGTGCTCACCGCACCCGCAACGCTGCGGCGCGCGTGGCAGGCGATCCGCGGCCGTCGTCTGGACATCCACGTACTGATGACCGTGGCGGTGATCGGCGCGCTGCTCATCGACGAGTGGTTCGAAGCGGCGACCGTGCTGGTGCTGTTCGGCGTGGCGCAGGCGCTCGAGGCACGAAGCCTGGCGCGGGCCCGCCGTGCCATCGCCGACGTCCTCACCGTGACGCCGCCGACGGCCGACCTCCTGCACGGCGGTCAGACACGGGCGGTGCCGGTGGAGCAGGTGCGTGTCGGGCAGTCCGTGGTCGTGCGGCCGGGTGCACGCGTGCCACTGGACGGCACGGTCCTGATCGGCGAGAGCACCGTCAACCAGGCGCCCGTGACGGGTGAAGCGGAGCCGGCGCTGAAGGTGATCGGCGACCCGCTCTACGCCGGGTCCGTCAACGGCGACGGCACGCTGACCGTCGAGGTCACGCGTGTCTCGAGCGATTCGACGGTCGCGCGCATCGTGCACCAGGTCGAGCGGGCGCATGCGGCCCGGGCGCAGGTGCAGTCCCTCGTCGATCGGTTCGCCGCCGTCTACACGCCAATCGTTCTCGCCCTCGCTGCGGCGATGGCGCTGCTGCCGCCGCTGGTCTCGGGGCAGCCCTGGCTGCCATGGATCGAGCGCGCCCTCGTGCTGCTCGTCGTGGCATGCCCCTGTGCGCTGGTCATCGCCACGCCGGTCGCCATGGTGTCTGCCCTGTCATCGGCGGCACGGCGCGGGCTGCTGCTCAAGGGCGGCGCCGTCCTCGAGCGACTCGCGGCGATTCGTGTCGTGGCCCTCGACAAGACCGGCACGGCCTCCGAGGGCCAGGTCCGCATCGACGCGGTCACGGCGATCGGCGCGATGCCTGAAGCGCAGGCCCTGCAACTGGCAGCGTCGCTCGAGGCTGGCGTCCATCATCCGCTGGCGCGCGCCATCGTGGCGCTGGCCGAATCGCGGGGCCTCGCGCTGCTGCCCGTCCTGCAGACGCAGCACGTCGCGGGCCGGGGCGCGTCCGGCACCATCGACGGCCAGCGCGTGTCCATCGGGCGCGTCGACTGGCTGGCCGCGACACTCCCGGCGGGCACGCCGCTGCCCGACGCCAGCGCCGTGCTCGTGGTCGGCGAGACGCCGGCGCTCGCCATCCATGCCGGTGATCACGCGCGACCCACGGCGGCGGCCGCTGTCGCCGGCCTCATGAGGGTGGGCGCGCATACCGCCCTGCTCTCGGGTGACCACGAACGCGCCGTCGCGCGCCTGGCCGACGAGGTCGGCATCGCGGAGTGGCGATCGCGGTTGCTCCCCGAGGACAAGGCGACCGCCGTGACCGAACTCGCGCGCCGCGGTCCGGTGCTTATGGTGGGCGATGGCATCAACGATGGCCCGGCGCTCGCGGCGGCGAGTGTCGGACTCGCCGTCGCCGATGGCGGCACCGCCGTCGCGCTCGAAGCCGCCGATGGTGCCCTGATGCACCACGACCTGACGCTCGTGCCCTACGCGATCGCCCTCGGTCGGGCGACCCTGCGGACTGTGCGTGTCAACGTCGCGATCGCGCTCGCCCTGAAGGTGGCCGTGATGGTCGCTGCGGCCGTCGGCCTCGCCTCGCTGTGGCTGGCCGTGCTCGCCGACGTCGGCGCCTCCCTGCTGGTCGTGGCCCTCAGTCTCCGGTTACTCTCTTTCGAGTGGGCCGGAGACCGTCGCGCGTGATTGCGACCCCTCTCGCCTTGTCGCTATAATCCGCCCGTTGCAGTCGGGGCGCCGGGTACAACCCGGCACAGGACGCCCGGTGACTGCGGAGACCGTCATGTCCATGAGTGCCCCGAGCCGCGAGACCATCCACGTGCGTGACCTCGACATCGAAGCCATCCTCGGCCAGTCGTCCCTCGCGACGCCGTGCCTGCTCGGGCCTGCGGCCTATTTCCTCGGCGTCGACGACGAGGATGAGGACGAGGACGACGAAGACGACGACCTCGATGAGGACGACGAGGACGACGAGTGGGATGACGAGGAAGAGGGCGAGGAAGACGACGAGGACGAGGACGAAGACGACCTCGGGTGGGATGACGAGGACGAAGACGACGCCGACGAGGACGACGAGTAGACGCGCGCGTCCGCGTCCGTCGCTCGCCTGATCCCATCGCCACGCGGCCCGTCGTCGACGACGGGTCGCCGCCTCCCATGCGCGGCACTGCAGGTCACGACCGTATCGTGCTGGCAGTCGCCGCCCTCTTCGTCTGCGCGCACCTCGCCTGGCTGACCGGCCACCTCGAGGACATCGACTCCATCAATTTCGCGCTGGGCCTGCGGCACTACGACGTCGCCGCGCACCAGCCGCATCCACCCGGCTATCCGGTGTTCACGCTGGTCGCCAGGGGCCTGGCGTGGCTCGTCTCGCCGTTCGCGGCCGACGACCTGACGCGCCGCGCGCTCGGCATGGCGGCGTTGGCGTCGATCTCTGGCGGCCTGGCGCTGCTGGCCCTCTACCAGGTGTTGCGCTGGTGCGTGTCGTCGCCCTCGGTGGACGAGGCGACGGCCCGTTCGGCGCACGGGCCCGCCCCGACGCGTGACGTCGCCGCGGTGCCGCTGGTCGGCACGCTCCTCACCGCAACCTCGCCGTTGTTCTGGCTCACCGCGGCCCGGCCGCTGAGCGACATGCCGGGGCTCGCTGCCGCCCTGACCTGCCAGGCGCTCCTGCTTCGGGCGTCCGCGCCGACGGCCCCGCTGCGGGCCGCCCTCGTGGCCGCGGCCGCGTGCGGCGTGGCTACCGGCGTGCGATCGCAGGTGACGTGGCTGGTCGTGCCGTTGCTGGCGTGGCTCTTCGTGCTGGTGTGGCGACGGCGTGATGTGAGGGCCGCGCTCGCCGTGGCCGCCACCGCACTCGGTGGCGTGCTCGTCTGGGCCGTGCCGATGGTGGCGCTGACCGGCGGCGTCGCCGCCTACCGCGTGGCGCTGACGGCGCAGGCCGGCGAGGACTTCGACGGTGTGCCGATGCTGGTGATGCAACCCGGCGTCCGTCGCCTGCTGCAGGCCCTGGCCGACACCGTCGTGTCACCGTGGGGGTGGTGGCCGCTGGCGGTGCTCGTCTCGGTGCTCGCGGTGGCGGGCGTGCTCGCCCTGCGCGGTCGTACGCGGCTGGCGACGTGGCTCGGCCTCGGGTATCTGCCGTACGTCGTGTACCACCTGCTGTTCCAGGAGACCGAGACGACGCGTTACGCGCTGCCGCTGATGCCCTTCGTGGCGGCGCTGTCGGCCATCGCGCTGGCGCGGTGGATGCCGCGGCTCGCGCCCCTCGGGGCGGCGGCGATTGGTGTGGTGGCACTCGGCGTGTCGCTGCAGGCCCACCGCCAGTACGTCGACACCGGCGCGACCATCGCCGAGGCGCTGGCGCGCATGGAGGGCGCCGCTCGCGAGACGGGCCGACGACCGCTCGTCCTCATGCATCGGCGCGTGTGGGCCGAGACTCGGCGCGCGCGGACGACGATCACGCCGAGTCCGGGCGTCGACGTCGAGCCGTCGCCGCGTGCGCTGGAGTGGCAGGGCGGCGTGCCGACGTGGCAGGCGGGCGGACGTCCGGTGTGGTGGATGGTCGATCCACGGCGCGGCGATCGGGCGGCGGTCGACCCGCGCGGCCTGCAGCTGCGCGAGCAGGTCGCGTGGCCGATGCCGGTGGCGGCGCTGCTCGGGGGCATGCGTCCGCATGCGTTCGACTGGTACGACGTGTCGTCGCCGCAGTGGGTCCTGCTGGAGGGATGGGGCCTCACTCCGGAACTGGCCGGCCTGACCGCTGCGGCTGGCCAGGGGCCTCTCGGCTCTGGCGCGACCGCTCTCCTGCGCGCCCAGCCCGGCCCGGTGACGCTGGTGCTCGGTGGGCGTCTCGTCGCGCCGGCGGGGACGACCGTCCCGGTGCGCATCGACATCGACGGGCGATGGCAGGAACAGGTGCCCGTCGCGTCAGGAGCGTTCGCCCTGGTCAGGACGCTGCCTGCAGGCACCCTGACGGGCACGGGCTACGTGACGCTGCGCGTCGCGGCGACACCGGCGGCGACGGGACCGGCGGCGGAGGTGTTCCTCGAACAGTTCGACCTGCAGCCCGCAGGGGTACCGGTGGTGGCGCTCGAGCGTGGCTGGTACGAGCCCGAGCGCGACACCGTGTCGGGGCGGCAGTGGCGCTGGGTCGGCGACGAGAGTGCGCTGCGGATCGTCGGCGCCACGGGTGATGTGCGGCTGCGTGTCTCGGGCACGTATCCGCGGCACTACGACCGTGCGCCCGTGCTCGAACTGTTTGCCGGGACGCGGCGGATCGGGTCCCACACGCTGACCCGGCCCTTCACGGTCGAGCAGACCCTCACGGCTCAACAGTTGGACCGCGATGGTCGGCTGACATGGCGTGTCGCGCCGTCGTTCGTCGCGGGTGAGCGCACGGGCACTGCGGATGCGCGGCGACTCGCGCTGGAGATCGCCACACTGCGCGTCGAGGCCGTTCGTTGACACGACCACAGGCGCCCGATAGGCTTTGCCCGATGCCACGCGTAACGGAGCGCCCACCAGCCCCGTGTCCCCCATGTCTTCAACCGGGAGTGTCGGATTGATGTCTCGTCTGCGAGTCGTGCTGCCTGCTGTCGGCCTGTGTCTGGCCCTGGGTGTCGCCGGCTGTGCCAAGAAGGCGCCCGCGCCTGCCCCGCCAGCTCCGCCCCCTCCACCGCCGGCCACCACTCCGGCGCCACCACCGCCGCCTCCGCCTCCGCCCCCTGCGCCCGCCCCTGAAGCCCCGCGGCCGCTGACCGAGGAGGAGCTCTTCGCGAAGAAGAGTCTCGAGGAGCTGAATGCCGAGAAGCCGCTCGGCGACGTGTTCTTCGGCTACGACAGCTCGACGGTGAGCGAGGAAGGTCGCGCCACGCTCGCAAAGAACCTCGAGTGGCTGCGCAAGTGGTCGGGCACGCGCGTGCTCGTCGAGGGCCACTGCGACAACCGCGGCACGCCCGAGTACAACCTCGCGCTCGGGGAGCAGCGCGCGGCCGCCGTGCGCGATTACCTCGTCAGCCTCGGGCTGCCTGCCGAACGCGTGACGATCGTCAGCAAGGGCGAAGAGCAGCCGTTCTGCAACGAGGAGGCCGAGAGCTGCTTCTCGCAGAACCGTCGCGGCCACTTCCTCATCACCGGGAAGTAGCTCCAGAGAATTGCGAGCACAACCGAAAGGGCCCGGTGGACGCCTCCGCCGGGCCCTTCGTGTGTCTGGTCAGGCGGCGCGTGGCGCGCACGCGCTCGTCTCTAGCCGATTTCGGCGTTGATGGCCGCGGCCGCGGCCGCAGGATCCGCGGCGCCGGCAATCGGCCGGCCGATGACCAGCCAGGACGCGCCGGCCTGGACCGCCTCGCGCGGCGTCATGGTGCGGGCCTGGTCGTCCTTGCTGGCCGAGGCGGGGCGGATGCCGGGCGTGACGATGGCGAAGTCGGCGCCGCAGGTCTCGCGAATCAGCGCGATCTCCTGGGGCGAGGCGACCACACCGTCGATGCCGGCCTCCTGCGCCAGCGCGGCCAGACGCTTCACCTGGTCGCGCACGCCGCCTGCCGCGCCCACCGTCGCCAATCGCGCATCGTCCAGGCTCGTCAGGACGGTGACACCGACGATGAGCGGCCGCGAGACGCCCGTCTTCGCGGCTTCGTCGACGGCCGCGTCGCGCGCGGCCTGCAGCATGTCGTGGCCGCCGCTGGCGTGGACGGTCATCATCCACGCCCCGAGCCGCGTGCCCGCGCGCACGGCGCCGGCGACGGTGTTCGGGATGTCGTGGAACTTCAGGTCGAGGAAGAGGCGCAGCCCGCGGCCGACGATCGGCGCCACAGCCGCCGGGCCCTCGCTCACGAAGAGCTGCTTGCCGACCTTGAAGCCGCCGACGAGTGGCGCGAGCTGCTGGACGAGGGTGTCGGCCTGCGCGATGCGGTCGACGTCGAGGGCGATCAGGATGGACGACATGCCGGCTCCGGGGCCTTGACCTTGCCTGTCTGCACCGCGCCGACGAGATCGGCCAGCCGGCTCACGCCGTGCCGGGCGCAGTAGGCCTCGAGGTCGGCCAGCACACGCGCCCAGATGAAGGGATCGGCGAAGTTGGCCGTGCCGATCTGCACCGCGTTGGCACCGGCCAGCATGAACTCGATGACGTCGTCGGCCGAGGCGATGCCGCCCATGCCGACGATGGGAATCTTCACCGCCTGGCGGCACTCGTAGACCATGCGCACGGCAATCGGGCGGATGGCCGGGCCGCTCAGCCCACCGAGCACATTCGTCAGCTTCGGCTTGCGCGTCTCGACGTCGATGGCCATGGCCAGGAACGTGTTGACGAGCGAGACGGCATCGGCGCCGGCGTCCTCGGCGGCGCGGGCGAACGACGCCACGTCGGTGACGTTGGGCGTCAGCTTCGGCATGATCGGCAGCGACGTCACCTTGCGCACCGCGGCGACGACGTCATGCGTGCCGTGGAGACTGCAGCCGAACTGGATGCCGCCTTCCTTGATGTTCGGGCACGAGATGTTGAGCTCGATGGCGGCCACGCCCTCGTGATCGGACAGCACCCGGCTCACTTCGCAGTACTCGTCGAGCGTGACGCCGCAGACGTTGACCACGGTGACCGCACCGAGGGCGCGCAGTTCCGGCAGCCGCTCCTTCACGAAGCGGTGCACGCCGATGCCCTGCAGTCCGATGGCGTTGAGCATGCCCGCGGGCGTCTCGACGATGCGTGGGGGCGCGTGGCCCTCGCGTTCGGACAGGAAGAGGCCCTTGACGACGACGGCGCCGAGTGTGGAGAGGTCGAAGGCGCCGGCGTACTCGACGCCGTAGCCGAAGCAGCCGCTGGCGGCCATCAGCGGATTGGCCAGGGACAGGGCGCCGATGGGCGTCGAGAGATCAGCCATGGTGCGCCAGGCCTTCCCAGTGCAGCGTGCTGGCGGCGAACACCGGGCCCGCCGTGCACGAGCGCACGAAATGCGGCGAGCCGCCGTCGCCCTTCACGGGCACGACACAGCTGTAGCACCCACCCATGCCGCAGCCCATCACCTGCTCCAGCGACACCCAGGCGTCGCGTCCGGCGTCGGCCGCGCGCTGCGCGACGGCCTGCATCATCGGCGTCGGACCGCAACAGTAGATGGCGATGGGCGCGTCGGCGGGCGTCTCGCGCAGCGCCGTCTCGAGGGGCAGTGTGATGCGGCCGTGGGTCCCGCGGCTGCCGTCCTCGGTGGCGAGCACGAGGTCCACGCCACGCTCGGCGAACCAGTCCGCGTAGTAGAGGTCCTCGCCCCGGCGCGCGCCGTAGAACAACCGGAGCGAGACGCCGCGGGCGGCGAGCGTCTCCGTGAGGGTGGCAAACGGCGCGAGGCCGACGCCCCCGGCCACCATCCACGCGGTCGTCGGCGGTTCGACGAGCGGCCACGGCTGCCCGAGCGGTCCGAGGCAGGCAAGGCGGTCGCCGACGCGGGCCTCGAACAACTGACCCGTGCCCGTGCCGATCCGCTTGTTGAGGATGCTGATGCCCACCGGCGTGCCATCGGCCGCCCGGACGATCTCGAAGATCGAGAACGGCCGGCGCAGCAGCGGCTCGAGCCCCGGCTTCGTCTTGATCATGACGAACTGCCCGGGGCGCGCCGCCGCCGCGATGGACGCAGCACCCAGCGTGACGACGTTGTACTCTGCCGAGAGCGTACGATTCCCGAGCACCTCGGCTTGCTCGTCCACGATCATCCTCGGCAGCATAGCGCATCCGCCTCATGCCGTACCTGCGACTGCTCACGAACGCGCTGGTGGCCGGGGCCCTCGGGGCGGCGATGCTGGGGCATCTCGTCCTGTTGCTCAATCCGCAGCTGCCCCTGCACCCGGGCGTCATCGCCTCGCTCGGGTGGCGTCTGCTGCTGACGGCCGGGCCCCTGCTGGCCGGAGGCTTCTTCGCGGCGAGCCTCGGCCGCTACCTGGTCACGCGGCGCGGCCCCGGCTGGCTCAGTCTGCGCATCCTTGCCTGGACGACCACTCTCGTGGTCGGCACCGGCGCCTTGCTGGCCTGGCTCAATCTGTCGGCGTTCCAGTCGTCGTTGTCGGCGGCCGCAGGCCGACGGGCGGCCGTGGTGGCGCTGACGCTGGCGGCCACGGCGGGCGTGTTGCTGCTCATCGCGATCGTGCACTATGGCTTCGGGCGCCGGGGCAGTCGCGTCGGTGGCGCGCTGCTCGGGATTGCCGTCACCGCGGCGGTGGCGTTGCCGCTCGTGGCG
>NZ_JALHPM010000165.1:0-14010 GCF_022842525.1 Luteitalea sp. | reverse complement strand
TGACCTACTTCGTGCTCGACCACTCGCTCGTCTTCGACGGCGTGTGGGAGGACGTGGTCAAGCGGCCCTACATCACCGCCGGGTTCACGGCCTTCGTGCTGATGATCCCGCTCGCGATTACCTCGACCACCGGGTGGATCCGCCGCCTCGGCGGCCGCAACTGGAACCTGCTGCACCGCCTGGTCTACGTCTCGGCGATCGGCGGCGCGCTGCACTACTTCTGGAAGGTCAAGCTCGACACGACCAATCCGATCTACTACTTCGCCATCGTGGGCCTGCTGCTCGCCGCGCGGGTGTGGAAGGCGGCGGCGAAGAAGCGCACCGTGGCGCCGGCCGCCGCACGCGTCGCGCCGCAGGCGTGAGCCCGGCGCCGCACGACACCGTGCCGCGCGTGGCCGGCGCGCGTCCGGCCGTCGTGATGCTGGCGCGCAGTCCGTTCGCGGCGGGGAAGACCCGCCTCACGGCCGGCCTCGACGCCGCCGCCGCCGCGGACCTGCGCGGCGCGATCCTGCGCGACACGATCGCGGCCGCGCTCGCGCCTGGCTGGCCGCTGCACGTGCATGTCACGCCGGCCGAGGACGTGGCGCGCACGGCCGTCTGGCTCGCCGAAGACACCGCGTTCGCCGCGAGTGCCGCTCGTGTGCACTGGCATCCGCAGCGTGGCGACGATCTCGGCGCGCGGATGATCGCCGCGCTGGGCGACACCCTTGCCGCCGGACACGACGTGGCGGTGCTCGTCGGCTCGGACATCCCGGACCTGCCGGCCGACGCGGTCACGGACGCGCGTGCGGCGCTCGTCTCGCGGCCGCCCGGCTCACGCGTGGTCTTCGGACCGGCGGCAGACGGCGGCTTCTATCTCGTGGCCGCCACCGACGTCGCCGCGCTCGCCGACGGCTTCCGTGACGTGACATGGAGCCGGCCGTCCGTGCTCGCGGACGTGACGTCGCGGCTCGCCGCGGCCGGGTGCGACGTGGCGGCCGTGCAGGCGTGGCCGGATCTCGATGCGCCGACCGATCTCGACGCCCTGTGTGCACGACCCGGCGGCGGGGCGCCTCGGACGCGCGCCGTGGCGGCGCGGATCCCGCCGTACAATCACAGGGTATGACTTCGGACCGTCTTCGCACAGAGGCCCGGCCGCGGCTGGCGGGCGCGGTGCTGCTCATCGCGGCGCTCGGCGCGAGTGCGTGCGCGTCACCGTCGGATGCCGGCAGCGATGCGTCGTCCGCCGCGACGCAGACGGCACCGGCGCTCGAGATGCGTGTCATCCAGCACGAGGTGCCGAAGCGCGACTTCGTGGGCCCGGCGCCCACCGAGTTCCGCTGGAGCCCCATTCAGGGTGCGGACTGCTACGCCATCGGCCTCTGGAACGACACCGACCGGCTGATGTGGCGCAAGGACGACATCGCTACTCCGCAGGTGGCCATGCCGAAGGAGCTGTACCTCGACTACGGCACCTACTTCTGGTCGGTGTCGGCCCTGCAGAACGACCGGGAAATCGCCAAATCCGGTATGGCGGCCTTCGTCATCGAAGAGTAGCGCTTGGCGCCGCGGGCGCCTGTGCTATACTCAACTCCTTCTGTCGCGGGGTGGAGCAGTCCGGTAGCTCGTTGGGCTCATAACCCAAAGGTCGCGGGTTCAAATCCCGCCCCCGCAACCAACATTACCGACAGCCGCTGAAGCGCCCTTCGCGCCAGCGGCTGTCAGCATCTCCCCCAACCTTCCGACCACCCGAAGCAGATCGTCGCCCGGCGGGATGACGATCCGGTCGATGAACCCGCGCAGCGTTGACCGGGCCGACTCCCGCAGTTCGATGTCGTCGTGCGAGAGCGCCGCCGCCAACTGCCGCACCTTGTTCTCGAAAATGACGGCCATGCTCGCGTGCAGCACGGGCGGTGTCGGCTCGGTTGATGCTGCTGTGACAACGGCCTGCAACTCCGCTCGGCGTAGTTCGTTCTGCCGAACTTCGGCCTTCCAGGATTCGACCTCTCCGAAGCCGGCGTTCAGGTAGCCGAGAATCTGCATCTGCCGTCGGTCGATGCCTTCAAGCTCGCGCCGCGCGTTGACCAGCTTCGACTGACTCTCAGCCCGGATACGGTTCGCCTCGGCGACGAATTCGCGACTGAACTTCTCCAGCCGGTCCGGCGTCAGGAACTTCTCCTGAAGGGCCACGAGAGCCCGGCGCTCGACCTCGGAACGCTTGATGACCCGCGAGTTGTCGCAAGCCCCGGCAGTGTGGTTGACGCACCTGAGTTCATCTCTCGACTCGGTCGTGAAGCCGCCATCGCAGATAGCGCAGCGGGTCAACTTCGAGAACAGGAACTTCGGCCGGCGCGCCTTGTCGATACCGTCTCGCTGTGCCCGCTTCGTATCGGCCTGACGGGCCTTCACTGCCGCCCAGAGGTCGTCATCGATGATACGCAGGTGCGGCAAGTCCTTCACCGTCAGGGTCGATACTGGGTTCATCACGGCCTTGCCGCGGAGCCCGGTCTTCGGGTTCAACCGATACTCGCGGCGACCATAGACCAGCCGTCCGATGTAGAGCTCGTTGTTCAGAATGCCCGTGCCCGTCTGCGCGTTGCCGTGGATAGTGCTCGGCCTCCACACGCGCCCGCGTGGTCCTCGGATGCCCTCGCTGTTGAGGAGTTTGGCGATGGCCTTCGACGACAGGCCGGCCACGAAGAGCTTGAAGATCCGGACCACGATGGCGGCCTGCTCGATGTCGATGATGAGCACGCCACGGGTGATGACCTCCTGGCCGCGCTTCTTGTCGTAGTGCGTCTTCGACCGGTCGAGCCTGTAGCCGAACGAAAGGCCGCCGGCCGCGCGACCATCAGCGATGTTGCCACGCTGACCTCGGCGTGTGTAGTGCTTGAGTTCCTCAAGTTGGTGCTGGCCAACCGCTGCCATGATGCCCGCTGTCAGCGAATCCATCTCGCCCATTCTGAGCGTGATCCAGCGGACGCCATGGTATTTGAGCTCGTCGAAAAGGTGACCCCCTTCGCCGCTGTTCCGACTCAGCCGCTTCGGGTCTTCGGTAAGCAGGATGTCTACGTTTCCCGCTTGAATCTCACGGCGAACGCGGCCGAGGCCATGACGTTGCTTCAGGGTCATTGCCGTCAACTCCGCATCGGACTCCGTGATCACGACGACCCAGTCGTCTTGCTGTGCGACGTGCTCCCGCAACTCCCGCAGTTGATCCTTGATGCTCTTGTCGTGCTGCAAGTCCGACGAGTAACGGGCGTAGAGGGCCACGCGCATCGTCACGGCCGTTCCCTCATCGCAGCGAAATGCTCGCGGGCTGCTTGGCGTGCGAGTTCCTCGACAAGGGCGTCAGCAGCGGCATCGAACACGCGCTGGCTCTCCGGGTCGCCGAAGTCGCTCGGCTGGTTACGCACGTCGCCATCCCCCGGCAGACGAGGCGGCGTGCTGCCATCGCGCGGCCTGCGGGCGCTCATGACGCACGCTCCGCGCGCTCGACACGGCGCTGCCCGCGCCGGTGACGGGACACCTCACGGGCGACGGCTTCTCGAATGACCTGCGACGCACTGGAAAGGCGCGACGCCGCAATTCTTCCCACCTCACGGTGGAGGGAATCCGGCAGGCGAAATGACTGATGACGAGAGGATTCGGCTGGCTCGTCCCGCACGACGACACTCCGCAGCTATGACACCTGCGGAGGTCATCTCCAACCGGGAAGGCGGAGGGTTCAGCAGCGGGTTCCATGCGAGTCGGCGCTTGGTGGCCGGTCGCGACCTCGTTCCCCGCTACCGAATCGACGTGTCGCTCAGTCGATTCAACGCGCCGTGCCCAGAGCGCTGGTTGGTGGTTGCACGGGCGGCCTACGCGCCACGCTCGAAGCCTGACGCGCGTTACGAGAACCGGCGAGCCGTCGAGCCCGCCTCGATCCGTTGGACACGGTAGCACAGACCGTTCGAGGCAGCAATCAGTTCTCATGAATGAGTGCCGTTTTCGGGATGTCGCGAGAGTAACTGCCCGATGAAGTTCGCTTGCCAGGGACGACCCTGCCGGTTCGACAGCCCGCGCTCGTTGAGTTCTGCGGCAATTGAGAACAACGCGAGGCCGCGATTCCGCAGGCGATGAATCTCAGCCAGCACCGCGCGCTCGTCGGGATTGGGGACCAGCGTGCGGCCGTCGTCGGCGAGCGCCATGCCGAACGGGATGCGGCCCACGCGCTGGCCGCGCGCCTTGGCCGCCGCCATCGCTGACTTCGTTCGCGCTCGAATCAAAGCTCGCTCGAATTGTCCGAACGCGTCCAGAATCTGCTTCATCAGGACAGCGGCCGGTGAATCATCGTCAGGCGCATCGGTCGTCACGAGCCGCGCGCCTCGCCGTGTGACCAGCTTCTCAACCAAGGCGGCGATGACAACATCGCGAGCGACGCGGTCGCGCTTGTGAGCCAGCAACACGTCGCCAGCGCCAAGCGAATCGATCGCGCTCATCAGCCCAGGCCGACCTTCAACCGACGCACCGCCACTGATGCCGAGGTCGTCGTAGACTGCAACGATCTCGACGTTCAATCGCGTTGCGAGGGTGCGGATGTTCTGAAGCTGCGCCTCTGCACCCAAACCAGAAGCGGCTTGTTCCTCGGTCGAGCAACGCACGTAAGCGACCCCTCGGCCGCTGCTCAGCGCCATCGAAGCCTCCGGCTCGGACACACACCCAGCCCCTCAGGCGCGTGCATCCTCGTGGAGGTCATCGTCGGTCCTCCGGCAGATGTGGCGGCTTGCGGTTGATCAGGATCGTGCACCACCGGCCGTTCGGGTAGTTGATCGGGAAGTTCATCGGCCAGAACTTCGCGCCGCGCAGGTGGAGGACCGTATACCAGCGGGCGTAGGGGCCTGACGGCGGGAACTTCTCGCGGTCGGCGATGATGCGGATCGTCTGCACGGTCCACTGAAAATCCTGGTCGCCATCAGGCCAGTCCCGCGCCCATTGCCGTCGCAACGTGTAGGAGTGCGGGTTCTCCGGCATCGTGTGTGCGAACTTCCACTTGGCGCGCGTGAACAGCAGGTCTTCGAGGCGCGCCATGTCGGCGGCGACCTCCTGTGCGGCACGGGCAAACCAGGCGGCCTTGTCGGCTTCCCGGCGCTGGTGGGCGTCGATCCATCGCTGCTGCGGGCGTCGGCCGAGCGAGTCGAAGAGCAGGTTCTGGTGAGGGGCCTTGGGCTCCGTCATCGCCCGCCTTCCGTGCCCGACCGAGCGTTCAGTTCCAGATTCGCCAAGTGCGCGACCTCGACAGCCAGTTGCCGGATTGCCTCCTCGCCCCGCGCGCCGTAGGGCTTCTTCGCGTGAATGCGGAGGAACCGCACGAGGTCGCGGCCTCGCAGTCCGGCCGGCGTGAGCGTGGCGCGGTGCAATCGACCGGCGACGCGTCGAGGCGGTGCGGGTGGTGTTGGGGGCGGCAGTGCTGGTGGTGGGCTGGCGACTGGCGTCGGGGGGGGGGGGGGTTCAGGGGTTGGCGGCGTCGGCTTCGGTCGCGGGGGCCGTGCGGCCTTTTTCGGGGGCTGCTTCTTCTTCATCGTTGTCCTCCGGCAGCCGCTCGTTACGAGCGGGGATCACTATGCGGGGCCAGTCTCGAAATGAGCAGACCTGCCCTCATTAATGATACTATCAACTTGACCGGAAGTCAAGGCTCATTGATGATGTAAGTAGCGATGAATTGCGATCACTCGCGGCAGTTTGATACTCTCAACTTATGGCGAAGACGCAGACTGGCAGGGTGTCCCTCTTTCGCGGCAAGGTGCGCGGCAAGCCGCTCACGGTCACCCTGACGCCGCGCCACTGGCGCTTGCTCGATGACGCCGCGGAACGGTTGGTGCTCACGCGCGCCGACACCGTCGCCCTTCTGATTCATCGGTATGCAGAGACGGTGCAGATCCCGACGACACTACGCGGGGCTGACGAGGCCGACTCGGACTGAACACGCTCACGCACGACCCCCAGAAAGCCCCTTCGCGGCCCCTCGCAGCCCCTCTGCGCCTCCGAATGGCCCACGCCCACACTCACCCACGCCCGGGCACGCTCAAACCCTCAGAGGCCCTGTCGCTCCCACAGGCCCTTTCCAGAGCGTGGAACCCCTTCAGTTTCTGATGTTTGCCGGATGGTGGTCTGATGAAGAGACGAATTGGCTCTCTTTGTAAATTGGCTCTTGACATTGGAGCCAATTACGTGAGAGGCTCTGAAACACGAAAGCCCGCTCAACCAGGGTCGCTGGCGGGGCGGGCTTCCGTGGACGCGATAGTCGCGCCGGTCTAGTCAACCGCCATTGTAGCGCGCTGTCCGTCCTCGACTCAACCCAAAGCCAGCGACCGCATTGGAGATAGTCATGAACGCAGAGCAGACGGGACCGGAGTTGACGAAGGCGGAGCAGAAGAAGGCGTTTCGAAAGCTGGTGAGGTCGCTGGCCAAGGCCAAGGGCGTCTCCCCTGAACAGGCGAAGCGCGACTTGCTGGAGACGCTGCCGGTAGAGATGGCGGCGCAATTTGCGGAAATCGAGGAGGACACGACGATGCGGGGACGACGGCCGAAGACTACCAAGCAGCCGACCCGGCCCGAGCGGATCGAACGCCTGAGGGCGGCAATCACGGGGCTCCACCAGGGACTGCTCGACGACGGGTTCGGTTCCTACATGAAGCCGGCAGGCGCGATCCAGACCGTGGCCACGGCGTTGGAGGACCCGCGCACTGGTGGGCGGATCGCGCACGTCGAGGAGCCGCTCGGGACCTACATCCAGCGCGTTGGCATCGCGGACAACTACCAGCAGCGCCCGCCCTTCGACCACGTGACGGACTCGATCTACCGGCGTCTCATTCGCGACTTCATCGAGGGCGCGATCATGCCCGAGGCCAAGGTTGCGGCGCTCGGCCCGATCACGAGCGACCGCCGCGTCGAGGAACTGAGTCAGCCGGGGCTGGAGTTCTCGGTCATCGACGGGTTGCAGCGGCTCTACTGCTACTGCATCGCGATTCTGCTCGTGTGGCGTCGCGAGGCGCTGGTGCGCGACGGCATCATTCCCAAGGATGCGTGGGAATACTTCCGCGAACAGGTCGAGGCCCTGGGAGACGCGAAGACGGCGACCGCCGCGCTCCTGGAGCGCACCGTCCGCTACGAGATTTTCTACCGCATCGGACTGGACGGGTTGCTGCACTACATGGTGACGTTCAATACCGGTCAGCGCCGGATGTCGCTGCCGATGCAACTGGAGATCATGCAGAAGCCGCTGATCGACGAGCTCGAACAGAAGGCCCGCATCAAAGTCTGGCACGAGCGGAACAAGCTGCCGGGCATGGCGCGGCCCAAGGACCAGTTCGCGGCCATGGAACTCGTGTTGGCGACCAAGGCGTTCATCACCAACAACGCCCAGGTGGCGGCAAGCGAGGAAGCTGAGACGTTCCTCGAGGACCCGGCGTTCCTGGAGAACGTCGGCGACATCAGCGACGTCGTGGACACGCTGACGCGGGTGACGACCGAGATTCACCCGCTGATCATGCAACTCTACGCGGACGACCCGAGTCGGCGGTTCATCCTCTCAGGTGGCGGCACGTTCTTCATCAGCTTCATGGCGGCGTGCGGCTACACCCGGAACCGCGGCAACCAGAAGATGCTCGACGGCGCGCTCGACAAGCTCGTGGCCAAGCTGAAGAAGCCCGCATCCGACGACCCGCTCAATCTGGAGGAATACCAGGCGGCTCTGGCATCGATTACCAGTTCGCGCGGCAAGTCCATCCGGCGTCTCGTCTACGACACGTTCCTGCGCTTCTTCAACGGCGTGACCAGCGAACTGGAGTGGCGCGACACCGCCTCTCAGATCACCGGGTTCGCCGAGAACTAGGCAGCCAACCAACCGGGTGCGCCGCTGGCCAAGCCGGCGGCGCATCCGCTTGACAAGCCGGACGGCTGCTTCGACATCCGCCCCAGACCCGAGGGAGATCGACATGAGCATCGGCCTGTTCATTGATGGTTCTTACGCATACAACGTCTATCCGGGCGCGATCGACTTCACGAAGTTCCGGGCCGAAATCGAGACGCACCTGGGGGACCAAATTGACGAGGCGTATTACTTCAACGCGGACGACGATCCACCGAAGGCGACCAAGTTCAATCACTTCCTGACGGTTCCCCCGCCCAAGGGCCCCGGCTTTCGGGTCAAGGTCTACTGGCTTTCAAAGAAGAAACTGTCGTGGCCAAAGCGCTACGGCGGCGATCCCGTGATGCATCCGACGATCCCAGACCTCCAGTTCGAGTTGGTGTCGCAAAAGGGAGTGGACGTCGGGCTAGCGTTCCACTTGGTTCGTTCCTTCTACAGGAGGAAATGGACGAAGCTCGTGCTCTTCGCTGGCGACGGGGACTTTCACGAGCCAGTCCAGGCCCTGGTTGAAGGTGAGAACATCGATCTCCACATCGTGGGGTCGCTGGAGAAGAAGACCATCTCTGGCGAGTTGATGTCGTTCGGCAAGGTGATCGAAATCGACCAGGAGCCGTGGTTGTCAAGGGTCGCCCGCTGACAACCTCACACCCACCCGAAATACCGCCTTGCATCTCGACGCGCGTGGGGCGCGCCCACGTGCGTGGGCGCGTGGGCGCGACCCCGAAGCGTCACTGTGCCCCGGCGATCCGGTCAAGTTCAGCCCGCATCCACGCGATGAACTCGGCATGAAGAGGGCCGACTGGAGCCTTGCTCAGGGTCTTCATCCGCCGCCGGCCTTCCTCCAGCAATCGCCGCAGTTCCGTCCGCACGTCCTCCTGAACCGGCGGTTCGGAGGCAGCGACCACCTTCAAGACCCGCGTCGGTCCGTTCACGATCTGCGGGGCCACCACGGTGATTTCTCGCTCGGGCGTCGTTGCCGTCGTCGCCTTCGCGCGGACCCGCTGGATCGTCCGCTTGCTGATGTCGTGCTTCCTACCTTCTTCGACTGCGGCAGCGAGCACCGGATCTTTGGCCGAGCCCTGAACGCGCCCGCGTTCGTCGCGCCGCACCGGGCGTGCCACCTTGGCACGTTCGGTGATGGTCGCCTCGACCACCTTCAGGATCAGGGCGGCCCGTTGCTCCTTCGTGAGGTGTCGTCGCCTGATGTTCTTCGAGATGACGAAGGCCGCAGGGTCACGCACCTCGCCAGGCCCGAGCACGACGGCATACTCGTCCATAGGCTCAAGGCCATCAAGGTCAAGCCGGCCCGAACGCCTCAGCGCCTCCAGCCGGTTTCGGCCGTCGAGTAGATACAGGGGTGCCGTCGGTTCGTCACCGCCACGCCACAGGGTGATCTTCTCCTTGAGCCCGTGATGGGCGATGTCCTTTACCAGTTCCGTGAGTTCGGGTTCCGGCAGCAGCGGAAACACCTCTGCTGCGGGATGCACTTGAAGGGTAGCCGTCGTCGCCATCGTCGCCTCCGCCGGACCCGCAACATCCGTGGTGAATGAGGCTGACGTCCCCATCGTCGGGGCGTGGTCGGAAGGAAGGCCCGCCGGATTGATTCCGGCGTCAGCAGTTGCGGACTGCCGACAGAGGCTGCCGGCCCATCATCGGGCCTGGCTCAAGGAGAAATTCACCATACCACAGGCCGAGTGCAGTCTCGTGAAGGCGACCGTCGAAGACCCCTATGTGGCCGAGTCTTTGGCCGGAATGGTGGCAAGCGTGTGCAGAAGTTCGACGGCAAGATGCGTCGCCTGCGGGTCGGTGGCAATACGGTCGGCCCAAGCGTGCTCGCGCCGGTCCTCCACGGCGACCTCCATCTGCGACAGCCCGAGCGCCTGCCGCTCTGCGTTGATGAGCGCCGGAAGAATCTGGACGGCACGCAGCGAGTCGCGTAGCAGCGACCACGCCGGCACGGACTCGACCGACGCCAGGAAGGCGGGATCGCTCAGCCGGTTCAGCACCGCCCGAATCGGCACGGTCGCGACGTTCAGCGACGCGGCCGTCAGCCGCTGGTGCCGTTCGACGGCATAGAGTTGCGTCTTCAGGAACTTCTCGCGGCGCTGGCGGTCTACGTCGGCGTCCCACAGTTCCAAACGCCGCGCCCAGTTGTCCTCGCGGGACCACAGTTCCCACCGCCCGCTTGCCCCGCGTTCGCCGCTCTTGCCCAGGCAGCGCGTCCGATGCTGGTTGTAGGCCGCGCGGATGCTGCGCTCGGTCTGCGGCAGGTCACGGATGTGGGCGAAGGCGTGGAACCGTTGGTGGCTGCTGAAGCTCCCGGGCTCCCATGCCTTCGGGGCGTCAGTGAACAACGGCCCCCTCCGTGCCCTGGCCGAGGAGCGTGCCGACTTCCAGCACCTTCAAGACGAGGTGCTGGTCTTCTGGCGGCAAGCTCGGTATCCAGTCCGGGTAGTTGACGACGCACTGCGCGATGGCGGCAATGGCGAGCCGGAGGACGTCGATCTGGCCGTCACGCGGGGACCGCATCAGGGCTTGGGTGATGTCTCGCAGCAGGGCGTCGCGGTCAATCGTCATGGGTGTGATCCTTCGCCGGGCGGAAGTGCGTGAGCACCGAGCGTTCGGGCTGCTGAGGAGTTCCCTTTCGTGATCCGAACCTCCGACGATTCGTCCGCCCGGCAGAAGGTGTTCCCGCCGGGCTGCCCCCAACCATTGCCGAGGCACAGGTCCGGCGACAGTTGGAACCCGGCGGGAAACTACTTCCACCCGGGCGGAGGTAGGGCGGTCGCTCCACCGGCCCCCCCGAAGACTGCGACCTCCGTCAAGGCGCGGTCCCCCGACGTTGACATCGTCTCGCCCGGGTGAAACTCGACCTGGGCCTACAGCAACCCGGCCACTCGGTAGTGCTCGGCCCCGGCGGGGTCTTCCTGGCTGGCGCGTCGAAGCGCCGACAGGTCATCCAGACCGCCCCGACGCAACTGGACGACGCGCTCCGTGAATCTGGCCGCGCCGGCGTTGGCGAGGATCACTTCGCCGGCCTCGGTATACGTGCAACCTCGCTCGCGCTTCACCCGTTCGAGTTCCGCCCGCACCTCGTGCTCACTCGACCGCGAGGACAGCGCCGCCGGCTCAGACGACGGCGACCGGAACTGCTCCTGGTAGGCCGTCACGTCGGCCTGAAGCCGCCACCCGGCTTCGATGTAGTCCTCGCGCCTTCCGCCAAGCTGATTCGCAAGGTTGATGATGTTCTGCGTCGCGCTCATGTCAACGGTCTCCTTTTTCACGTCAATGACGCGCGGACGCTCGCCTGGCACGGCAGGAGCCGGCAGCGCTTCGTCGGCGCGGACATACCGAACCAGCCGACCGCCGAGCCCCGTCACGAGGCCCGCATCGCCGCGGACGGCATACATGGTGTCGTCGCCATCGCCGAGCACCTCGACAATCTGGAGCCGTGCGTCGGTCAAGTCGGGATGCGCAGCCGGGTCAGCGGTGATGTATTGGCCCAAGCGGGCCTTCTCAGCGGACGGCATGGGCCTGCTCCTTGCTCGCCGTGGTGGCCGCTCGAAGCTCTGTCAGGCGACGTGCCTGCTGGAGCCATTCAGGTTCGCCGAGCCGCGGCTTGTTGCCGGGTCCGACAAGATGGAAGGCCCGTTCACGAGCCCGGTGAACATCCTCCCAGTGGGACCTGAGCGCACGCGGCGCGTCGAAGCCACGGCGGAAGTCCTCGGCTTGGGTCGCCTCGAACAAGACCAACCGCAGGCGTTCGACTTCCAAATTGGCTTGGCACAGTTCGACGAACTCGTCATCGTCGGGAGCGTCCGCGCTCGTCGCCATCTGCTCGAACCGCCGTTCCAGCGCGCTCAGCTTGGTGGCATACACCGGCATGAGCGCGTTGACGATGCGTTCGCGCTCCTCGCCGGCCGCGACCCGGCGCAGCCGAGCATCCCGCCGCGCGTAAAGGCCGGGCAGCACGGCGCGAGTCGCCTCCCGTTCCTGGTCTGCAACGAAGTCGAACCGCGCCTCGAGCCGAGCCCACTTGGCTTCCTGCTCGGCAATCAGCCGTTCGTGCTTCTGCACGTCCTCCCGGTCCCTGGCCAGCGCCGGGTCTTGCCATTGCGTGTCGTTCATGGTCGCCTCTCGTCGGAAGAGATTCCGCACCCGTCCGAGCCAGCCGCTACCGCCGGCGGTAGAACTCCCTGAACCGGGCCTCGTCTGTTCGCTCACGTCGTCCCTCACGGTCACACTTACCCTCGGGCAAGTTGGCCATCTCGGTTACCCGGGAGGGCGCGTGCCCGCGCGTAGAGCCCTGTCACATAACCCTCGACGGGGTCGCCAGCACCACGCGCCGCAGTTCGTCGGCATGCTCGGCCAGGAACGCCCGGGCCGGTGCCGGCAAGCCGTCGATGCAGGCGAACTGCCCAAGGTCGTATTCCAGGCGGTTGCCGACGACGCGGAATGTCACGCCGAACCGTTCGGCCGCCCGCAGCCACGTCACGACCCGCCACCGGACCAGTCCCGCGCCGGCAATCGCGACCTCCGCCGCCTCGTCACGCTCGTGCGTCATCGCTGCCTCCGTCGTCATCGCCGCCTGGGTAGATATCCACCTCGAACGAGATCTCCCCGGAAGTGGAGATCTCCATCACCAGAGGGTCGTCCTCCCTCGTCACTGACAGGGGTTCTAAGTCATCAGAGACTGAGAGAGATTCACCTTGTGATGTAACTGGAAGAACGTTCGGTGCGTCACCGAGCGTCACATGCGTCACCGTGACGCTCCGTATGTTCGGGTGCGTCACCGGCTCGACGGTGCGCTCCCGCCACCGCCTCGTCCGGGCGGCCGTCAGGGCTCGCTTGCGGGCCAAACGCTCCTCGGGCGAGAGGACCGGCGCTGCCGCAGGCTTGACGACCTGGGTCCGGCGACGGCGATGGCCCGGCACCGGCGGTGGCCCCGAGAACAGGTCGGCGAGCTTCAACCCGAGCGCGGCGACGATGCGAGCGGTGGGGCATCCACCGAAGCAGTGCAGCAGGACGTTCGGCCCGTCCGCGGTGATGACCAGACTCGGATTGCGGTCGTCATGGGCCGGGCAGGTGGCGCGCTTCGCCTCGCGTCCGCGCTGGTCGTGCTTCGTCTGAATCCGGCAGCCGCGCGCTCGCAGGGCACTCAGGACGCGATCGAAGGGGTGTTCGGCCGCCACGACCGGGGGAACCTCGGGCCGTGTTTGCTGAGCCGAGGCACCAGTCCACTTCGCACGGAACGCCCGCTCGACCTGCTCAGGCGTCGTGCCGTAGATCTGCGCCGCGTCGAAATACCAGCCGGCGTCAGGCGGCTCGCTGAACAGCGGGAGCCGTTCGGCGATGAACTCGGCGAGCGAGCGTGGTAGGGTGGTGGGCGTCATGCCGCGACCTCACACGTCGCCAATGGCACGTAACCGCCCCCGCAACCAATGAGGGCCGCACGCCGTGCGGCCCTCGCCATGTACGGCTCTCCCGCCTCAGATCTTGGCGTAGCCGGCGCCCTTTTCCTGCACGAGCCCGAGCCCCATCACGTGCGACGGCACGATGCGCACGCCGGGATTGAGGCCGGCCACGAGGTCGGCCCGCACCTCGGCCACCGGGAGCTTCCGGGCCGTGGCGAGCTGGGCCGCAATGCTGTCGAGGGCGATGCCGCACTGCCAGAAGATCGTGCCGCGCGCCTGCAGCGCCTTCACGCCCATCGTCGGCTCGTCGAGATAGAGGTTGCGCTCGGCCGGCTGCTTCGTCGCCGGATCCACGATCTTCGAGCGCTCGCCGAGCGCGTAGGTCTTCCACAACCGGTCGGACGCGTTGATGGCGAAGGCGCGGCCCGAGATGCCGACGATCGTCCGCACCTCCGGGTGCGCGCGCTGGTAGACGTCGCGGAAGCCGTCCATGTAGTTGCGCGGCAGGCGCAGCGGCGGCGGCTGCGCCGCCGGGTCGGAATCGGCCATGTCGAACACGAGCATGTGGCGGCCCTTCAGCTCATCGATCCACGAGAGATCGACGCCGCTCCGGGCCGCGGCCTGCGCGGCCTCGGCGCGCCCGGCCGGCAGCGCGGCGAGGCCGGCGAGCCAGGAGAGCGCGGAGACGAAGGAACGACGGCTGCGGGC